>DASWQK010000604.1:0-7350 GCA_036403735.1 Pyrinomonadaceae bacterium | reverse complement strand
GCTTCAGAAGAGTTCCTCGGCCAGCGCGACGATGATGCCCGCCGGGCCTCGCATGTAGCAGAGTCTATACTTGTCCTCGTACTGGGCCACCTCGCCGATCAGTTCGGCGCCGTTGGCGCGCAGGCTAGCGACAGTGTCGTCGACGCTTTGGACTGTAAACATGACGCTCCGGAGGCCCTGCGTGTTCGGCGGTGCGATCGCCGGTTCGATCTCGACCAGTTTTGGATTGCGAAACTTCGTCAGCTCAAGCCGCCCGTGCCCATCTGGGGTCCGCATCATAACGATGTCGACTTGGACATTTTCGAGTCCGTTGACGCGGTCCACCCACGGGCCCTCGATCGGCATCTCGCCTTCGACCGTCATGCCGAGCGTGATGAAAAAAGCGATGGCGGCCGCAAGGTCGACGACGACGACGCTGACGTGATCCAGTCTCTTGATCGTCATGTCCCTTGTATAGCAGAGGACGTGCGCGGCGGTCCAGGCCGACCGTTCTCGCGAGTTGGACGTGGTTAGCCGAGGAAACGCAGGGAGATGGAGGGCGCAGCCAAGCTGCAAGAACGGCCAGATGTATCAACAAAAAAAGGCGGCCTTCTCAGCCGCCTTCTTTTTTTCTGGAGGAGCCCTCCGCCAGGCTCAGACACCGCAAAAAAGGTGCGGCTTCTAAACTCGCAGGGGAGACTAAATAACACATCACTGAATCACGAAGTTGTACGTCAGCAAACCTGACACCTTCACGGGCTCGCCGCTTAAACGCGTGGGATTGAACTTGGCGGCGCGCGCCGCATTCACCGCCGCCGTTCGCAACAATGGATGTCCTGAAACCGGTTCCGCACTTACCACGTTTCCGCCTTCATCGATGACGATCCTCACATCAACGTCACCCTGAGCACGAGCCGCGCGGGCGATGTCCGGATAAGCCGCTTCAGGCAGGCTGAGGGCTTTGCCGTTCAACTTACCGCCCTCGATCGTTCGCGGTTGTTCCGATTGCATGTAGGGTTTCATGTACGGCGCTTCAGTTTTCCGTTCCTGTTTTTCAGTTCGAAAGATGGTGCCATCAACCGCGTTGACCAACACGTGCATGGTTACCGGATGTATTTCATCGCCGGACAAAACCACGACGTGATAAAGGACCATCGAGGGTTTTGCGAGTTCCCCCGGCCCTTCCCAATGTTCGCCGACCAAGCTGCATTCAAGAACTTTCCCTGGTGTCTTGCTGGTGGCAATTTGAATCGCCTGGTCCATCGAGATCTTGGCCGCGCGGGCAAGTTCGGTATTGCGCTTCTCTCGTATCTCGCGCTCCTGCCGTGCTCCCTCTTCACTTACTCGTGCGCTGACCAGGAAGCCCTCGCCATTCATTGTATATACTGCCTTCGGTTTTTCTTCTTCCCGTTGCCGCAGCGCTTTTTCCAGATCAGCTTTGATTTGCGCGTTGGTTTCATTCGCGATTCGTTGCTTTAGCTCCGCTGTTTCTTTGTCCCAGCGTTCCTTAGCTTGTCGTTCCTTTGTCTCGTCGCGCTCGCGTTTCTCCTGAACTTCACGCGATGGCTCCTGGCCGGCCACACTTGCAAACGGCGAATCGATATTGAAGTGGATTGCTAACGCCGCGGCGGCCACACACGGAATTGCCAGCAGCACGGCCGCCAGCATCAATCCCAAAACAGCTCGGTGCAATTTTGAATGTTTCTGTTTAAGCAATGACATGATTCTGACCTCCAATATGTCGGCATCAGAAATGCCGACGATCATAGTTTGCGCACGACGCGTGAACGGCATCGCCAATCCAGCCAGGCGAACCAGCGATCTGGCATAGACTTCCGGATGCAACAACCGCTCGGAAACCAATTCGTCACAACGCAACTCTCGGGTTTGAGTTATCCGTCGCTTGATCAAAGCCGCGGCCGGATGAAACGACAGGGGAAGAAAAATTAGTTCATAGATCAAGTTCAGCAGGTAATCGTGACGCGAGATATGGACCAGCTCGTGTCCGATAGCCGCTGCCAGTGCGTTGTCATCACCTGCGCGAAGCAGTTCCTCTGGCAGGATCACCAGGGGGCGGATGATTCCCAACGTCGCCGCCGCCGGCAGCGAGGCTGAGCTAAGAAACCGGACCTCTTTCACTCCAAACTCACGCTGGCATCGCTCGATGATTTTGCTCAGGTTGCCTTCCGGTGTAAGTTCCGATGCGCCCTGCTTTACCGTCCTGGTTTTCAGTGCCGCACTGAACAGCTTCGCGCCTCGATAGCAGATGACCAGCAAATAAATCGCCAGCAGGGCAATTGCAAGTCTCCCACTCACGTGGAAGCCGGAAGTCAAGGGTTTCGCAACCGGCCGCGTCAATTCGGGCAACGCCGGTGCGATCGCCAGGGGCTCCCTAATTTGATCGCGATTGGTAACAACGGGAGATGTTTCGAACGGTTGAAACGCCGCGGATGAAATCAACGGCAGCAGCAGCGACAACGCCAGAGATGCAACCCAAACGATATGACGATATCGGGTCACTGAACGCAGCAAATAGTTTCCGAGCGCCGCAAACAGCGCGACTGCGGCTATCTGCCAAACTCCATTCAGCAAGAAAGTAAGAACCGCCTGTATGATGTTTCTCATTTCTTACCTTCCTCTTCCAGAAGCTTGTTAAGCCGCGCGAGCTTCTTTGGCGTGAGGTGCTTGGTCTCGATCAGGCTCATCACCAGACTCTCTGCCGAACCGCCAAAGAAGCGCTCAACGACGTCACTCACGTGTTGGCCGAGCGCCTGGCTGCGGCTGACGACCGGTTTGTAAATGTAAGCCCGGTCTTTCAACGTGCGCTTAACTTTGCCCTTGCGATGCAAAATGTTAAGCATCGTCTGCACTGTCGTGTAAGCCAGCTCACGCGGCAAATGTTGTTGGACCGCTTGCACATTCGCCGGCCCTTCGGCCCAAAGAACATGCATGATTTCCAATTCCAACGGCGTCAGATTTTCACTTTTAGGTCGCGGCATTGGCTCTGGTCTCCTAAGTGTTTAGGACTTATACGCGCGGCCAATCGATTTGTCAACTAATTTTTTAGGAGTATCTGGGTACGCGGACGTCCTCGTCCGCAATGAGCGCGCAGCGCGAACGTCCCAGCACCGACGCCGGGCTTCTGACTCAAAATTCGATCACGATGCCGGCTGAAGGCAGAATTGGCAGCACGCGTTCGAGTTGTCCCTGCACGCGGCCATTAAAAAAATAGCGATCAAAGCCGGCGAACCGGACATTGTTGTGATTCAGGAGATTGAGGACTTCACCCGTCAGCGTCAACTTCGCTTTCTTGAAAAGAAATGCCTTGCTAAGTCGCACGTCGACGCGGCTGTAATAAGGAACGCGCACCTGATTCCGTCGATTGATCAGAAAATAGCCGGCTGCATCGTGGCCATAAAAGCCCGGCACCGGCTGGCCGCTCCCGTAGCGCCATTCACTACTGAAGTTCCAGGTCTCCGCGAAGCGATAGTTTCCATAGACGTTCAGGGTATGGTGCTGATCTGAATCGCTGACGAACGTCAACTGGTCCCGGGCATCGGTAAGTTTGGTGCGTGAATATCCGTAAGCGATCCAGCCCGCGAGTTTGTTCGCACTGCGCCTTTGCAAAGTCACTTCGAAGCCGCGGGCATGACCTTTCAGCGAATTTTGAAACGGTGGTCCGCCAAACGTCAGCAGCGTTCCGGTCAGTCGTGGTTCGTTGAGACTGAAGAAGAGATTGTTCTCTTCGCGATCATAGACTTCGGCGAGCACTCGCGTGCGGTTGCCAATCGATCGCTCCACACTGGCGTTGTAAAACGTCGCCGCTTCGGATTTCAAGCTCGGATTTCCAAACAGACCAAACATCAAATCGAAATCAGGAAACTGATAGTAACGGCCCGCGCCGGCGCGCACTTTCCACTTCTCATCAGGCGACCAGGCGAATGATGCGCGCGGAGAGAATTTCGTCTCGTGCGTGACGCCGCTATGTTGGACGCGAACTCCACCCGCGAAGCTCACGCGGCGCTGCTCGTCGTTCCAGGTGTCCTGAAGGTAGTAGGACTCTTCGGTCCCGCTGCGTTTGAAAATACCTTGATCGAATGCCGTGGTGCCCAGAAAATCGAACTGCTGAGCGAAGCTGTCAACATTCAGCCGGCGGACATACAAGCCGGTTTCGATTCTGTTCTTTCTGACCTGGTAATTAATATCGCTCCGCACGCCGAACTGCGTGCGAGTTTCGTCCTGAAGCGATTTACCCAGGCGATTTGTGTTTTTGGAAGTCGTACGCAAGGCAAAAACTCGTGTCTGCCAGAACAAATGCGGATCGCGGGTGAAGCTCCAGTGTCCATTCACCAAAAGGTTTCGGGTGTTGGCGTGAAGGACCTGATTGATTCCCAGCGAATTACGATCGCGAGTTTCATCGAAAGCAAAGTTCCCAAAAATCAAACTTACTCCGAATTGATTTCGCCTGGACAAATCGTAAATTGCCTTGCCCTGAAAATCTGCCACGTCGATCGCCGGCGCAGGGTTGCCGGAATTAAGTTGGTCATTGAATCTGCGCACCAGATATCCGATGAAGCTTTTGCGCGCAGCGAACAGATATGAACCGCGTTTAGTCGGCAGTGGACCATCGACTACGCCGGCCAGCCCGGTCAACGCTGCTTGCAGGCGGCCGTTTGGTTTCACGCGATTGCCATCTCTGGTTTGAATATCGAGAATTCCCGCTGTGCGATCGCCGTACTTTGCCGGAAAGCCGCCACTCATCAATGACACTGAATCGACGGTGTTAGCGTCGATCACCGAAACCGATCCGGTATCCGGATATCCTCCCGCCACCGTATGCACAAAGTTCTCAGTGAGGATCCCATCGAGGTACAAGCCCACGCGATCAAAGCCGGCGCCGCGCACTGAGAATTCGCTGCGAAAATCGTCGTTGGCGCTGACACCCGGCAGCGCCTGCGCGGCGCGAATCGGATCGTTGACCAGCACACTGGAAAGTTGTTGCAGTTCGCGCTTGTTGAGCAGCTGCTGCAAAATTGCGACGCTGTCACTGCTTTCAAATGGAGCCGTGCTGACAGTTACGCTTTCAGTCAGCGCCGCCGCATCTTCATTCAAAGCGATCTGAAAATCGGAGTTGTCACCCTCGCTCAGCACCACGCTTTTTTTCACCAAACCGAAGGTGACTGTGGTGATGTAAAGGTCGGTCTTGCCGGCGTGGAGATTGTCGAGCGTGAACGCTCCGTTGTCGTCAGTCGTCGTTTCTTGATTGGTTCCGCTAACGATGACTTTGACTTTTGCCAGGGCTTCACCCGTGCGCGCGTCAACCACGCGACCGCTGAGGCGCGCTGTTGCTGTTTTTTTATCCTGAGCCTGCGCAGTTGCTATGACCTGAAGCACTGCAAAAACAATTGCGGAAGCGAAAAGTAGAAGTTTCGCGGGACATCGGGTTTGCATCGACGTGCTCCTTCAGCGGGTTCGAAGCGTCTCAGGGGAGAGGCGTGGCGGAATAATAGCCGCAGCGGGCGACGATTGCACGATTTTTTGGCGGCCGGTACTGATGCAGTTTCAGACAGTCATAGAAGCAGAGAGGTCTGAAGCAGGAGATCTCTTAGCCGCGTTGACGCGGCTTTTCCCGAAGGGTTGCTAGACCGGGCGTTTTTACGCCCGGGTTAATAGCGTAACGAAATTTCAGAGCCCGTTTCAAGGGGCTTATAGTCTGAGGCTTTAGCCGTGATGCTAAAGCCCCCCCGCGCTAAAAGCGCTGGTCTATGAACCCTTCGGGCAAGCCGTCTGAAGACGGCTACATGACTAGAAGCATTAATACAATAGTCAAACTGTATCAGCACTCGGCGAGCGTTATTCCTTACACTGCTCACTGGCTGGGCAGAAAACGACCGGAAACTCTGACTGTCTAAGGCTCTTTTCGTTGAACCAGGACTTGAAAATGTGCAGCCATTCCGTCCGGCATAATCATTTCGCGCGCACCAGCGTTGAAGTTGAAAAGCTCCACGTGGTCGGTCAAGCGGTCACTGACCGACATAATTTGTTCCAGCGCACCTTCGATCAATAGAAATTGATCGAGTTGCTCGAATCTCAAGGTTTCCAAACCGTTTCGCGCACCGGCTTCCCGCACCTGCGTCCAATCGACAGTTGTTGTCAGGTCCTGCTCGCCAGGCTGCGACAGCACATCTTCACTAATCCGGTGCTTGCGAAAACTCCTCAACGTTCCCGAGATCCGGTTGAGATCAGAAAGCAAATCTTTTCGTTCAGCTCCGTAGTCTACGGTGATTAATAAACCTCGCTCGAGCAATGATGCGGCGCGTGCCACAAAGTCCTCGGCTTCGAGATTCACTTCATGGATTTGTCCTTCGCTTAATTGCAGTTGGATTCGCCGGCAGTATTCAGCGACGCGCGGTTCCAAATTGCTTTCGAGCCAGACGAAGTCGCCTGCTTCGTTCACGCTCACTCGCAGCTCTCGTAACGCGCCATCGCGATCGATCACGCGATGGACCGGAAACGCATCGAGCAATTCGTTGGAAAAAATGATCGCCTGGCTGAGCGGTTCACCAATCTCTGCCAGCGAGCGAAACTCAATTCGATCTTTGAATTCAGAAAGCTTTGCTCCGGCTTGTTCTCTTGCGTCGTCACTCAATTCGTCGATCACGTAGTGAGTTGCCGCAAAGATTTTCGGAAAGTTCGTTTGCAGCGACGTGAGAACTCCCAGGGCGAAATCGCCACGGCCCGCGCCCACTTCAATGATCGTCCAGCGCTCGGGCGCGTGCAGGTCGAAATACGATTTCATGAAATAGTTTGCGAAAGTAGCGGCAAACAACGGACTCGTTTCCGGCGCGGTACGATAATCACCGGCGCGACCCTGTCGAATTCGCCCGCGACGACGGTAGTAACCATCACGCTCGTCATAGAGCGCCGCCTGCATCCAATCATGAAAGGTCAGTGGACCAGCGGCAGTGATTCTTTCGCGCAATCGATCAGCTAAGGTCGGGCCGCGCGAATCATCGCTCTTGAGCATGTTTTGATTGTATGTGAGCTGCGCTTTTCAGCGACAGGTCGCGAGGTCACTCTTTACGTGGTTCGCGATCGAGCAACTGGGTTGTGCTGTCGGTCACACTTCCCGGCGGATTAATTTCGGCAGTCTGAGGCCGCTGCCGCCATTGACTGGCAGGATTCACGGCCGGAGCCGGTGGCAAAGCTGAGACCCGAGCTGGCGGAATCGCCTGAGCCGGAACTTTGTAATATAGCTGCGGCGTGAAGTGGGTTGGCGGCGCGCCTTCTTCGAAGATAGAGGCGAACAGCATGCGCAGCGGCCCGCCGACAAAGCAAATAACCGCGGACACCGCTGCAAAAAACGCAAAG
>DASWQK010000603.1:0-2183 GCA_036403735.1 Pyrinomonadaceae bacterium | reverse complement strand
AGTGCCGCACCGTCGCCACCTGGGGGCGAGGGATTTGGCAGCAAACTTTGGAAGTTGTTTCCCTTCAAACTTGGAGACAAAGATCAAAAACAAACCACCGCCTCAGGCAATGGCATTCAACGAGTTGAGCAACGCGGCTTTTGGGTGCTGTCACTCAAAAACCTTGGGGTGAGCTTTAGCGGTCTGCATAACAACTTGTCTGACACCGACATCGCCGCCAAGTTCGCCGGCGTTAGGACCTCCGGTGTGACGGCCAAGCAGGCCCAGACAATCACCTCAGCGCTCGATCTGCGACTCTTTCATACGTCTCATACCGGTGGGCCGTTCATTCAGACTAATGTCGATTACAAACGGCAATCGACCGGCGATGTCGCGCCGAAGATTAGTCAGATTACCAACCTCGTGACTGGTGAAGCCGGCTATTTACGAAACCTGCGCGGCGGCAGATCTGACAAGAGCATGGGAATGAGCGTTTCGCTCTACTCTGAAACGCAACTACAGAAGCCCTTCAGCACGTTCACGCTGGGCACTGGCGACTCGCTGAAGATCACCCAGGATCGTTCGCTGATGCTTTTGCCGCGGGTTGGTTTGTTCTGGCGCAACGGGACAAACGCGTTTACCGCGGGCATGCAGTACGGCCGCGAGCTAAAGGCGCTGGTCGGTTACAGATTCATTTCGCCCGCAGGTATGTTTGAGTGCCGTCCCCAGGTGGACCAGACTTTTGCGGATTGCATCAAGCTATTGAGCCCGAAAGCAAATCCGAAGGTGACAATCAACTCAGACGCTTTCCCGATTGTAGGTGATCGGCCACGCGCAGGGTTTTATTGGACGTCCGCATTTACTCTCCCTTTGAACAGTAAGATGAAATATGAGTTCTCTGACAGAGGGTCCTTCTTTTTCAACTTCAGTAACGACAACGCCACCGATACACGTTACCGCAGTGACTCGAAACACAGTCTGAAATTCACGATTTGGCCCAGCTTTTCTATCGGCCCATCGTTGCGACTGTTGCTCTATCGGAACAAGGTCAACAAAGACTTCCTCTTCCAGAAGGAGTTTGGCTTTGAAACCAGCTTCGCTTTCGACCTGTTCAATCGGCGGGAAAAAGAGGTTCAAATCAAACACAAACCATGATTGGCGATGGGTTCCCCGGACAATCGTACTCGTCAATCGCTCGGTGCATCCGCGTGTGGCACGAAGCAACTGCGGCAGCGGGCTTCGTACATGCCTGCGCCGCCGACTGCGACCCGCTCTTCTGATTCAAATGTTCTCTGGGTGTAGTTCGCCGGCTGGCCGCACTTCATGCAAATCGCATGAGTCTTCGTGATGTATTCCGCCACGGCGAGTAATTGCGGCATCGGCTCCCAGGGCTTTCCCGTGTAGTCCTGATCGAGGCCCGCGACGATCACGCGCACCCCACGCTCAGCCAGTTCGTTCACGATCTGAATCAAGTCGTTGTCAAGAAATTGGCCTTCATCGATGCCGACAACTTCCGTGTCTGGCTCGACCTGAGCGCGAATGTCCTGCGCAGTGCGCACGTTCGACGATTCGTGCTTCATCTCGGAGTGCGAGACGATGTGATCGTTTGAAAAGCGGGCGTCAATTTCCGGCTTGAAGACCTGCACTTTTTGGCGCGCGATCTTGGCCCGGCGCAGACGGCGAATTAATTCCTCCGATTTGCCTGAGAACATCGATCCGGCAATCACTTCAATCCATCCTGCGTGGGCCGCGCGCGTGTGTTCCCGTCGCGCCGGCGCTTCATTTTCGTCTGGTTCGATACTGCGAATCATCTTGGCTGTAGTGCTCATTCCAATTTTAGCTAATCTTAGAAATTTGCGTGAGTTGAAAAAGCGACGTGGCAGTCTAAATCAAAGAGATCATTTTCCAAAGCGCAAAGTAGCGCAAGCTGTTAGCTTGCGATCGCAAACTAACAGTTCGCGTTACGCCGCAAGATGATCGTTCGGGGAATCTGTTGCAGGTCCCGTCGCATCTCGATTAGCTCCCAAACCGTTCCTATCACCAGTTCCCCGATCGCTTTATCCTGATTTATTCCGAATTCAAAAATTAGATAACCGCCTGCGTGCAGTTGTCGGGGTGCCTCTTTCAGCAACCGGCGAATCACGTCGAGGCCATCTGCGCCCGCCGCCAGCGCTGTACGGGGTTCACGCTGCACCTCGCGTTGC
>DASWQK010000602.1:0-6227 GCA_036403735.1 Pyrinomonadaceae bacterium | reverse complement strand
TTTGCGTTGAAGCCGCGGCAACTATAACATCGCCATAACGAAACAGCAACACGAAAATCAGCCATACTTATAGGGGGCTTGGCGTGTTTTTTGCTGTGCCAGATTGCCTTGTCAAGATTGCTAAACAGCTTCCGAGTTCGGCTCCTGCTTTTGCTGGCAGCGCTGCTCGTACTGACTCTTGGCGCGCAGTACTACGTCAATCTTAGATCCGCCCGTACGAACACGCGTTTCATGATCGAGCAACGACAAGCCATCCTCGCCGGGGTCGCTTTGGGCGTTAAGAGTCTCTCGAGCGGCGAATACCTTGATCAAATGCGCGACGAAGCAAAGCAGGCTGATCAAGGCGCGCGGGTGAAGAACATAATCATTGTCGATGACGGGGGAAACATCAAAGACAGCCTGGACAAGAATTTGATCCCGCAGGTCAACCCGGACAACTCCACGCGCTTTGTGATGGTGAAGGACATTTCGCTGCCGCCGCTCAACAGCGCGGTCGGCTTGCCTCCCGACAACACGCCCCTGCCTGAAGGCATGAATGTCGTGCCTGAAAATCGGGCGGGATCCGCCGGCGCGTTTTACTTCCCGGTTGAGACTGACAAGGGTCGCCGCTATGTGATTGTGGTGCTCGATTCCGCGAACACCATGTCGGCTGTCTTCCGGCGTCAAGCTCGTCAGGCCCTTCTTTATACTCTCGCGGTGTTATTGATTATGACTTGTTTGACGGCAATCGTGGTGTGGCAGTTCACCCGACCGATCAAATCGCTGTCGATCGCCGCGCGGCGGGTCGCCGGTGGTGACTTTTCCTATCGGGTGCCGGGCATGAAACGGCACGATGAGATGGGAGAGCTGACTGAACTGTTCAACGAGATGACGATGAAACTTGGGCGCACGCGCGAACTTGAGGCGCAGCTCTACAACGCTGAAAAAGCCGTCGTTGTCAGCCGACTCGCTTCGGCCATCGCACATGAAATTAGAAACCCGTTGAACTATATAAATCTGACGCTCGATCATTTGCAGTCAAGCTTTGCTCCTGAAGATCCGCAAAAGCAGGAAAAGTTTGCGAGTCTGACGAAACAATTGAAGTCGGAAGTCGCGCGCATCAACGATCGGATCACCGAATTCCTGAATTATTCCCGGCCGCCAAAGCTGCATCCTGAGCCAATCGATCTCGAAGCCCTGGCGCGCGATGCTTTGCGCATCTTCGAAGTTCAGACCAGTGAAACCGGTGTTGAGGCGACAGTCATGACTCAGGGTTCGGTGCCCCAGGTGATCGCCGATCCCGATTCGTTGCATTCAGCGCTGACGAATCTGATCATTAATGGATTACAGGCAATGGATGGCAGCGGCGGTAAGATCGGGGTCTCGCTATCCAGTGACGATGAAGGACGACGGGTGCGGATTGATGTGACCGACACCGGCCGGGGCATCGCCGCCGAAGATATTTCCAAAGTTTTCGAGCCCTACTATTCGACGAAGGAAACCGGAACAGGCCTGGGCCTGGCGATCGTGAAGAAAGCCGTGGAAGATCATCAGGGGACGATTACGGTAAAATCGAAAGCAGGAGAAGGAACTACGTTTACAATTACACTGCCCGTGTCAGGACCCGGTGCAGTAGCGAGTATATGAATCCCGTGCTATCGCGGGTGCTGACACAATCCAATAATTCACTATGGCACGAAAATCCATTCTTGTTGTTGACGACGAAAAACCGCAACGCGATATCCTGCAGGAAATTTTGACGAGCGCCGGCTATGACGTTACCTCGGCCGCCTCAGGCGAAGCTGCGATGAAATTCGCGAAGGAGCGCAGCTTCGATCTCGCCCTTACCGATTTAAAGATGACCGGCATGGACGGTATCGAGCTGTTGCAGCAACTGCTCGCGCTTGATTCGTCAATCATCGTCATTCTTTTGACCGCTCACGGCACGATCGATTCCGCGAAGGATGCTCTGCGGCGCGGAGCGTTTGATTACTTGCAGAAGCCATTCGATCGCGAGCGATTGCTGCAGACGATCAAACGCGCGCTCGGAACCCTGGATCAGATCGACGTAGAGATCATCTCCGCTTCGCCGAAAATGGAAGCGGTCAAGAAGATGATCTTGAAAGTCGCCAGGTCCAGCTCGACGGTCCTGATTCGCGGCGAGTCAGGCACCGGCAAAGAACTGATCGCGCGCGCTATCCACAATCAATCGCCGCGTTCTTCGGAAATGTTTCAGGCAGTCAACTGCGCCGCGATCAACGAAAATTTGCTGGAGTCGGAACTGTTTGGCCACGAAAAGGGATCATTCACTGGCGCCCATGCGGACAAGAAAGGCTTGTTTGAAGTTGCAGATCGCGGCAGTTTGTTTCTCGACGAGATCGCAGAGCTCGACGTCAGCATGCAGGCGAAGCTCCTACGTGCTTTGCAGGAACGAAGGATTCGCCGCGTCGGCGGAACCCACGAACTGCCAATCGATGTGCGCGTTGTCGCGGCCACGAACCGCGATCTGCGAGCAATGGTTGGCGACGGCCGCTTTCGCGACGATCTCTATTATCGAATCAACGTCTTGTCGATCGATGTACCGCCGCTGCGCGAACGTCGCGACGATATTCCGGTGCTGATCGATTACTTCCTGAAAAAGCACACGCGCAACACTTCTCGCTTAATAAAAGGGCTGGCAACAGAGACCAGACGCATGCTGATGGATTACGGTTGGCCCGGTAACGTGCGCCAACTGGAATCCGCGATCGAGCGCGCGATCCTTCTGTGTGAAGGCGACCTGATTTCCCCGGAAGACCTGCCCACCGAAGTTCGCCAGGAATCACAAGATGCCGTGACCGGTGGCTTCAAACTACCCGCTGAAGGAATCAATTTCGAAGAAGTCGAAAAAAACTTGATCCTGCAAGCCATGGATCAGACCGACTACAACATCACCAAAGCCGCCAAGCTGCTCGGCCTGACGTTTCGCACGCTGCAGTATCGTCTGGAGAAGTTTGGAATCAAGCGGACAGACGGGAAAGAAAAGGAAACAACCGAGGAATAGTGCGTGTCTAAAACTGTGGCACGCGTATCTTGCGCGTGGATTCACGGGCTGGAAGTCCGTACCACCCACGTCGCTTTGTACTAAGAACGCAAGCCATCCTTTGAGGAGCGTTCTAATAGCAAAACTATTCTTCGGAGGTAAGGTAATGAAATTCACGACTCTCCTGGTCCTGGGCGCCAGCCTATTAAGTTTTTCAGCGTGCGAACATGCGGCCCTCAGGTCCGATAAATCAGAGATCGCCTCGCAGTCTCAACTAAAAGAAAACGAACAGCTCCTACGAAGTCAGGATTCGATTAAGAAAGAGTTTGGCTCAGCTCAACCAGTCTCCCTGAAAGATGCCGATGCCGCAAACATCGCTTCCCAGGCGCTCGAGCGAAAGATAATCCGCAACGCTGCCCTGACCGTCGAGGTCACGTCGCCCGGTGACAGTCAACATAAGATCGTCTCGATCGCTGAATCGCACCAGGGCTTCGTCGTCACTTCAGAAGCAACGCAGCGAGCCTCCGAAGACCGGACGAAACCAGAGATGACCGTAACTCTGTCGGTGCGCGTACCAGCGGCGCAATTCAATCAGGTCATGGACGAGATCCGCGCCGTGGGCGCGCGCGTGATCCAGGAAAAGGTCACGGGGCAGGATGTCACCGAAGAGTTTATGGACCTGGAAGCGCGGATCAAGAATCAGAAGGCGCTGGAGTTGCAATTTCTGGAGATCATGAAACGCGCGGGCAAGGTCGATGATGCGCTGAGTGTTCAAAGACAACTCGCCGAAGTGCGAACTGAAATAGAGAAGCTGGAAGGTCGCCGCCGATTTCTCGAAAACCAATCCAGCCTTTCGACGATCAATGTGACCTTGCAGCCACCGACGCAGATTGTGAATGCCACCGGCTTTTGGTATAGCGCACGCTCAGCTTTTTCGGATGGTGTTGATGTCGCAGCGGGCATTGTCTTGTTTCTGATCCGAGCGATCATCGGGCTGCTGCCGATAATGGTGCTGATCGTTCTGCCAAGCGCATTGCTGTTAAAGTTAGGGCTGAGAGTTGTGCGACGACGGCGCGCGGTGGCAGAACCTGCAACTGCCGCAGTGAGTGAATGACTTCGGTATTGCAAAACGTCCGGATGGGTTGGCAGCTCATGCGGCCGACGCAACAGGAGAGCACGAACAATGAAACGTTACTGTCTGGCGGCGGCGTTATGTTTGGCGGCCGCATTTTCCGGATGCCGAAACTCCAGGGTTCCGCCGGCGTCCTCATCTCCGACCACCAAACAGGTTTCGTCGTCGGATCAGGTGGTAAAAGCTTACGCGCATTTCATCCCCACTGCCTCAACGCCGGGAAGCGTAGAGCTGGTGATTTCACCGGGCTTTCACGTTAATGCGAATCCGGCAACGTTCCCTTACTTGATTGCCACGGAAGTTCAGCCGGGCAAGGTCGACGGAATCACTGTTGCTGATAAGCTTACATATCCTCCGGCAAAGATGGAGACGTTTCCTTTCGCTGACCAACCGTTAGCGGTTTACGAAGGCAGCGTGACTATTCCAATACCAATTACGCCGGCGCCAGGCGCCAGGGGCCAGCGGCAGATTCCGTTCAAGATCCGCGTGCAGGCATGCGACAGTGAACAATGCTATCCACCGGCGATGCTGGATGCGTCTCTGCCGATCGATCTCGATGCGATGCGACGATGATCGAACGCGCATGGATCATGGCGTCGGGCATCCTGCTGGTCGTCGCAGCGGTTTTTTTCTGGCGGAACAATTTGTCAACCGCGTTCGTTACTGCTGCTTTGGGCGCGTGCGCATGGTTCCTGAGTTATCGCGCCCAACTAAGAAAGAAAATAAATTATGATGAGTCACGCGATGAGGAGTTTTCTGAAAGTCCTGATGAAGAATAGCTTGCCAATCATTTCAACTATTGTTTTTGCCCTTCTTCTCCTTTCAGCTACCACGGCCATGGCGGCGCCGTCCGATCAATCAGACGTGCGCGCAGCCGTTCAGCACATCTTTGACGAACTGAAAAACGGCCACTACGAAGCGCTCTATGATTCCCTGCCGGCTTCGGCGCGCACGCGCATCTCGCGCGAGCGGCTGGTCCAGGGTCTGCAACGAAGTCAAAACGCTTTTCAGCTTCAGCGAATTGAAATTGGATCGGTAAGCGTCTCGGGAAATCTGGCGGTCGTTGATACGACGATGTTCGCGCACATCGCCAAGCCGTTCGACGGCGACGGCAAGCTGGTGGTCCAACAGTACCTGATTCGTGAAGATGGAAAATGGAAAGTAGCGACGGGTGATACCGAGACAATCAATCGTTTTCTGAAGAGTAATCCAGGTTTCGCGCGTCGTTTTCCGATCAAGAAGCCGCGCGCGCTCATCAATCAAAACGGCAAGTGGATCGAGATTCCGCTGGGTCAGCGGCGCTCATAAACAATAACAGTTTAGAGGCGGGCTACCGCCCGACCAGGCGGGCAGTAGCCCGCCTCTAAACGTTGATCAACTCAAAAGCAAATCTTCAAAAGACAATTGCGCATCGTCTGTTTGCAGGTGATGAGGCGTGGAAGCGCGCGGCACATCCAGAGCTTCGCGCACGGCATCCAGATGAAATCTGATTATGCGCGGCGTCAGCCGAACTGAGGGAATTCGTCGCCGCTGCGCCAAACGCCGCACAGTCGATTCACTGACTTGCAGAATTTCCGCGAGCTGCTTCGCGGTCAGAAATTCTTCGCGATCAGACATTGTTTGGAGTTCCGCCTTCAGGCGGCGTTAACAAGTTGGTTCGCGCAGGGCCGCCTGAAGGCGGGACTCCGAACCTTATTTCTGATTCTTCTTATACGTCAACGCGATGCGATAAACCACGGCGCTCTCAACCTCAACATCTTTTGATGCGGGCTCTGTGCCGTCAGCTTTCAGCGTCACGCGATATTTCGCCGCATCCGGGGGCAGGCGAAAAACAAATTCGCCAGTCTCGCCAGTCACCCGTGAATCGAGTTTCTGCGTTGAGTTCTCGCTAACGATTCGCGCCAGGTCAACCCGCACACCGGGAACACTGCGTCCATCTTCGGTGAACACGCTGCCGCGAATAAATGCGATCGAGCCTTCGTCGATCGTCAAATACAGACGATCACCCAGCGGCCGCGTTTGTCCCGCTTTCACTGCCACGTCGTCGACAGTGCCGACGCTCAGCCCCGCTTTGCGAAACTTCACACTGTAAGT
>DASWQK010000601.1:0-4964 GCA_036403735.1 Pyrinomonadaceae bacterium | reverse complement strand
GGCACGCAGGTCTTCGCGATGAACTCATCGATCACCGACTGCGGAAAACCGTTCGGGTAAGTTGGGAACGCGCGCTCAAGAATGATCCCGGCCATCTCCCAATGACCCGTTGTCGTGTCCTTCCCATTTGATTTCAGCGCGCACTTGCCATACGAGCCACGGGGTTTTTCGATTTCCGCTACGCCGGCCAACGGACGAATGTTACCCAGTCCCAGGCTGCGCAGATACGGCAGCTGAAGTTGTCGCGATTCACATATGTGCCCGAAGGTATCCGATCCGGCGTCGCCCCATTCCGGCGCGTCCGGCATCGCACCGATGCCGGCGCCGTCAAGGACGATTAAGGTGATGCGATTGAAAGGTGATTCTTGAGCCATGGTATCGAGTTCTGAGTTTACAGGAGTTAGAGTACCAACTTCAGTTGGGTGATGTAGTCAGTACCGGGAGCGGTAGCGACTGGGTCGCTTTGTATCGTAAAGATCAAGATTGCAGAAATTGCTACCCGGTCGCTACCGCTCCCGGAACTGACCTCATTTACTAAGTCGGCACTCTAACATCCGCATCGAAAGCGACTTGTGGTTACGAACTCGCCGCCTAAGTTATATAATCAGCGCCATGGAAGCAAACGGAAAGTACAGCTTCACTATGCTCTTCGAGCCGGCAAAAGAAGGTGGTTACGTCGTGACCTGTCCGGCGCTCCCGGGATTAGTTACGGAAGGCGATACGATGGAAGAAGCACGACGAATGGCTGAAGATGCGTTGCGAGGTTATCTAGAAAGTTTGCGAAACGATTGTCTCTCAATTCCCACCTGACAACATCCTGCTAGTCTGTTTTCCTTCGCCCGCTAAAGCGGGCTCTTACTTCTTAAGAAAGGTGATCTCCCCCGGGCTACGCTTGCTGCGCTCGTTCACCCGGGGCTACCATCTGCCGCCGCTCCGCGGCTCGTTGAACCAACTCCACAACGAAGATTCTCCGGCAAGTACTACAACCTGCTGCTTATTGCTTACTGCTTACTCTCTTTCGGCGCATAATAACCATCGCGCGCGCGCACGCTGGCGTCTTTCACGCCGCGCAGCTCGACTTTGATTTGGCGAAAGCGCCCATCCCGAGTTTTGTCCGAAGGATAATAACCAAGGCTGTATTGAGTGCCGATTTCGTTAGCGACTTGCGCAAAGGCGGCGCTCGCTTCCTGCAAACTGGCTGCTGAGAAATTTTTTCCGCCGGTGGCCCGCGCGAGATCACCCATCTCGCGACGCGCCAGATTGTAAAGCTGGCGACTGATGTCCATTCTCTCGAACTGGCCCATCCGGCAAAAATCCTGATAGTCCTCACGTTGAGCGGACGGCACAAACAGACGCCGAAACCGTTCCAACTGTTTCGCCGAAAGCGTCAGGCGGCCGTCGTCCTGACAGTCCTTCAACAAACGATCTTCGACGTAATCTTCGGTGCTCACCTGAATGAAATAAGCAGCCACCCCGGCGCGCGACAGCTTTGTGCGCGCTTCAGCGAAATCGGAATTACTGCTTGAGTCGACTCCGTCGGTCAGCGCCACAACCGCACGACGGCCGCGAAATTGATCGGTTGGCGGAGCATGAAAAACCTGATCGCCGACGCGCAGCAAGGCGTCGTAGAAAGGCGTGCCGTTGCTGGTGCCGAGATTCGCCACCGCATTGCGCAAGACAGTGCGTTTGTCCGTCAACGCCGTCAGCACATCCACTGAAGCGACCGGTCCATTAGTCCCACGCTCGTTGCTGAAGGCCACGACCGAAACTCGATCGCCCACTCTTAGCGCGCTAATAAATGCGTTCGCGGCATCGCGGATAAGACCCAGGTCCTCGCGGGTCGAACCTGAGGTATCAAGCAACAGCGCAATTTCAAACGGCGCTTCAGTCGTCGCAAAGTTCGTCAGGCTTTGCGGCTTACCGTCTTCGAAAACTGCAAAGTTCTCCTGCCGGAGAGCAGACATCGGCCGGCCAGTCTTGTCCGTGACGATCGCCGGCACGGTGACGAGCTGTGTCTCGACGCGCACGACATCGCCCTCGTCCACCTCTTCTGGTGAATTTGGTTGCGACTGGTTCGTAGGCCGCGCGTTGGTATTCTGATTAGCGGTGTTCTGATTGGCTCCGACCGTGCGCGGCCGTTGCTGTTGATTGGTTTGCTGGTTGCTCTGCGAGGAAACTGTTGGTTGGGCAAAAAGAAGCGCAACAAACATTAGCGGCCAAACAAGATGGACCAACAGGTTGATTGAGACTCGATGTGCGCGCATGGAATTGAAGAAGCTGACTGCTCCGGGGTTGATAAATAATAACGTCAAAGCATGGAGCAGGCCAAGGCCCGGATTTCAGAACCGCGAACGATGGCCTTGCCAAAGAGTGGTATCGCGGAAAGAGACAAGCTAATACTGGGAGCGCGGGCGCCCTCGCCCGCCATGAGCGCGAAGCGCGAAACAGTTACAGCGCCAGGAGATTTGAGATTGATCGTGCTGCGCACGCTCCGGCGGGCGAGGGCGCCCGCCCTCCCAGTACTAACCGGCCATTCCAAATCGGATCGACTTTTCGGGCAAAGCCGCAAACGATAAAGAGCGGTTCAAAAACGCAGCCTGGAAATAACAGGGAGTCGTCGCGTGCTTGATTCGTTGCGCGCCCTTGCTACCGCGCGGGCTTCAGCCGCGTCTTGACACCCTTCGTTGCTTTCCTTACGATCACGCTCGTCATCGTTTTTAAGATCGGCAAACATTACCCTCTGAAGATCAATCACGTAACTTTGGAGATTGAAGTGTATGCATCGAACAAAAACATTACGCATGATGTCGCTTCTCCTGGCGGTTTGCTTGTTGTCGATGACTCTGTTTCTGCCGAGCGGTGAAGCGCAACGACGGCGACGCCGGCACAACCCGCAGGCAGGAAAAGCTAAAGCCGCAAAACGCATTGGCATTGGAACTGCCGCCGGTGCGGGCGCGGGCGCCTTAATTAACGGCAAGAAAGGCGCCTTGATTGGCGCCGGTGCGGGAGCCGGGGCCGGGGCCGTGTACCACTATCATAAGAAGCGACAGTGGCGCCGAAGACATCGTAATCGGTAATTGATTTTTGAAAATGGGCACGTATGTCAATGGTAGACGGCTTCCCTTACAAGGAAGAGGTTGGGGGTTCGAGTCCCTCCGCGCCCACCAGTCTGAGTTCTCAAATCTCAGAATCTGAGATTTGAAAATGCGGAGTCGTAGTTCAGTTGGTTAGAACGCCGGCCTGTCACGTCGGAGGTCGCGGGTTCGAATCCCGTCGGCTCCGCCATTTTGCAAGAGCGGTTGCTTTTCATTTGAAGAGTAACCGCTTTTTCTTTTCCATCACGGTCCTCTTTGTTTAAAACCCACATCGCCAATCGCTAACACTTCATCGAGGATGAGAACTTCCGGCTCGAAGTGCGCCGCGACGGCGAACGCCAATCGCATCGGGCGTCGACTTTTATGAATTCACAGATCAATTCCTCACCACTAAGACACGAAGGGACTAAGACGGTCAGGCTGCCAGGACGGGCAAGGCCGGAGAAAGCCACCCGTGGTCGCGTGACCTCGCAACTCTTTCCACTTAAGATAGCAGTCACCAACAACTTCTTCATTGCGATGATTCCTATAGCCGAAGCAATTGAAATCGTTCTCAGCCAGGCGTCACACCTTGGCGTTGAATCTGTCCAGCTCAAAAACAGTGTGGGACGTTTTCTTGCCGAAGACATCATCGCTGATACCGATTTGCCCCCATTCGATCGCGCACAGATGGACGGTTACGCAGTCCGCGCTGCAGATGTCGCGAATACTCCGGCACGCCTGCGCATTGTTGGCGAATCGGCGGCGGGAGCGGGTTGGCATCACGAAATGAATTCAGGTGAAGCGGTTCGCATCATGACCGGAGCGCCTGTGCCCAAAGGCGCGGACGCGGTTCAGCAAGTCGAATTAACCCGCGAAGTCAACGGTGACGTCGAGATACTCGAGTCAGTCAGCCGTGGCCGATCGATTGTTCGGCAAGCCAGCGAGATCAAAGCCGGCGAAACAGTGCTGCGCGCGGGCGAACAGATAAGCGCAGCAATGATCGCAACGCTCGCATCGTTTGGTTATGCGGAGGTCAAAGTTGGACGGCGACCGCGCGTGGCCGTGATGGCGACGGGCAGCGAACTGGTCGACGTAGATCAAAAACCTGCGCGCGATCAGATTCGCGACTCAAACAACTACACGCTCGAAGCCTACGCATCGCAATCGAACGCAATCGTTGCCAGGCTGCCGCTCGCCGGTGACGACACCGAAGAATTGAAAAAGGCGATGCGTGAAGCGGCTGAAACGTGTGACGTGCTGATTACTTCCGGCGGCGTCTCGATGGGCGTTTATGACTTCACCAAAGCAGCGCTGAAAGAACTCGGGGCTGAAATCTTCTTTGAACGAGTTGCTTTGCGCCCGGGCAAACCAACAGTCCTCGCGCGCCTTGGGAATGCGTTGGTATTCGGTCTGCCGGGCAACCCAGTGTCAGTGGCGGTAACTTTCAATTTGTTCGCGCGAACCGCGTTGCGGGCGATGCAAGGCGCAACGCACACGACACTGGAGGTAGACCATGCAATATTGGTGCGCGATCTGAAAGGCTCGATCGATCGCGAAAGTTATTTGCCCGCGATCCTGCGAACGGATGAAAGAGGAACTCTATTGGCCGAGCCTTTGAAGTGGGGCGGCTCTTCTGATTTCGTTTCGTTTGCGCGCGCCACTGCGCTGATCAATATTCCCGCCGGCGCGAAAGCAATTGAAGCCAATTCGCTCGTTAAGGTAGTACGATTGCCAGCCAATCCATGAGCCAATCAGCCACAATGATTCGGAATTCCGGAGATGCCGGGCGTCAGCCAACCCCGCTGGCACATGAGGCTATTCACAACACAGTACTCAATATTCTCGAATCACTTCCGCGCGGTACCTTGCTCGACGTCCCCGCCGGCG
>DASWQK010000600.1:0-5199 GCA_036403735.1 Pyrinomonadaceae bacterium | reverse complement strand
ACGACAATACGCGAGTCGTTTGGCACCCGGTTGACACCGCGGCGCGCCGAGTCTTCCGGGTTGTTTTGTTTTCCGGCATCGTCTGCCGCGCCGTTCCAACGTTCGCGCACCAGAGTGGCAAGCTCCGTTGCTTTATCCTTGCCGATTACGGAACTGATCTTTTCTGCGGCGGTTGTTCGGGCGGCTGCGCTCTCTCCTGCTCCCTGGCCGGCATTGGCTTCATCCAGTTTTCCCGTTTCCGCGTGGGCCAATTCCTTCAACTTGGCGATCTGTTCATCGCTAATATGCAGACGAGTTTTGAGCAGCGCCGAAAAACCTTCGCCGGCGAAAAATGCGTCGAGCACTGGCAGCGTCAACGGTTCGGCATTCGCCGCCGTCTCGTTGACGGGCGATGGTGAAACGCTGGCGGCCGGCGACGCGGGCGGACGCAGATTGTTGTTCGACTGATTAGTCGGCACGGCTACACAGCCGGCAACCGATAAGCCAACCATGATCGAAAGCAGAAATTGTAAGCACCGTCTCATACTCGTTACTCCGCAAAGTTCCAGGTTGTAATTGGATTTGAATGCTAATTCTTGTCGATGCTTGCAATGAGTGTTCCCGACAAGTGCGATGCTGCAACTCAGAGTTTTGAGGAACGAAGTTAAGAAGAACGTTTAGCTTGCATGATTAGCGAACAATGAAGACCGTCGACCGTTCAATTGCTGAACGAAATGTCAGTGTTGTTAGTTTGCCGTTGACGTGATGGAGTCAGTACCGGAAGCGGTAGCGACCGGGTCGCAACTGACAGCAAAAATCGAGTCTGCCAGGATGTTACCCGGTCGCTACCGCTCCCGGTACTGACCTCATCCTCAAATCAAGACACTACCGAAAAGCGGGCTGACTCTACTTATTCAGCAGCGGATACGGGTTAATGTTAACGCCCTGCCAATATTTTTTTGGATCGGAAACCAGAGCAATTGAGAAATGGAGATGGTAATTCCCTGCCCCGGCGTTTCCGGTGTCGCCCACATAGGCGATATTTTCCCCCTGCCTGGCTAAGTGCCCTTCCGCCAGACCCTCGGCATACCGATCCAGGTGCGCGTAATAAAACACGAATCGGCTGTCACTGCTCAATTGATAAATAGTCGTGCCGCCACGATCGCTGTGAAAAAGTTTAATGATGGTGCCGTCCGCCGCGGCGACCACCGGAGTTCCGAGTGGCGCTGGAATATCGATCGCGTCATGAACCCGGCCTTCGGCACGCGCATCAGAAAACGTATCGCGCAATTGATCGGGCCGCACGCCGGCCACCGGAATAATCAACTCTGGTGGCGTGCCGACAATCGTGGGCGACGCTTGATTCGCGGATGATGGCATGCTTGCCGGCGATGGAAATGCCGGCGGCGATCCAGAATTATTTGGCGCTGATCGTTCAGCAGAATTCGCGGGAGTGATGTTATGCGGCGAGTCGTTGCGCGACCAGGTGATTGTCGTTCGATTACCGAACCGGGAGACCCGGCTAAGGCGCACCACGAACGTAACAATGGCAACCAGGATTGCCACCGCGGCGAGAATTAGTCGGGCACGTGGATTCCGAGCCCACTTCATTCTTCTAATTTACACGGGCTCGCTTGATTCCGCGATCAGTGCTTTGACTGACTCGTTACATCATTAATTCACGGCGTCTTCCGACGCGCTTGATCTACAACTTGCTTGATCGCGTCAATCACAACTTGCGGCTGCTCGCCCTGAATGAAGTGACCGCTGTTCTCTACCACGATGTGTTTGCCGCCCGGCACTTTGGCGATCCAGTCTTCATGCATTTGCACCCAGACTTTTCTTACCGCAGCGGGCATGGTGTCGTCCTTCGTGGCGGTGAGAAGAATGACCGGAATGCCGGCGGGCACTTTGGTCGCGCGCGCCTGCGCATAGGATGCGCTTACTTCCGCGGACTCGTCGCGGACAGCCGGCGGAGCTTTGGCAATCTCTTCGTCGAGAGCAGCGCGCTGAGCTTCCTGGTGCGTTTTCGTCCAGTCGTCGAACGATTCCTGTGAGGGATCAATCAGCACCATTCCGGCAACTTCCTGCGGATACATATCGGCAAGAACGCGCGCGTAAATACCGCCGAAGGAATGTCCGACTAAAACATAAGGTGGAGCAATGCCCGCTTTCTGCAAAGCTGAATGAAGTTCCGCCGCGATCTGTTTCGCCGCGCGAGGTTTTGGGCCGGCTTCTGATTGTCCAAGCCCCGCGCGATCGTAGGAGACGGTGCGCGCGAACCTGGCCGTGCTGCTTTGCACGGTGGCCCACGAGGTGAGACCAGCGCCGAATCCGGCTTCGAAGATAACCGTCGGTGATCCTTCTCCGCCGATTAACATGTTGAGGAAGTGGCCGCCGGCATCAATCTTCTGCGCGGTCAAAACGCTTTTGGTGGCGGCGCGGCCGGTGCGCTTGAAACTAAGTGGGAAAGCCTGGCCACCCTGGTGGAATTCGCCAGTGAGCTGATCGCCATCGCTCGCCAGCTTACCTTCGTACATCGCGCCGAGCGATTTCATCTCGAAACGAAAAGTGTCACCGGCAACCGAAACAGAATCGAGCGGCAGATCCGTCGCTCCCTGATCCGGACTGTCGAGCCTTCCGGTTAGCGCGCCCTCTTTCGAAGACTCGATGTGAAGCACCAGTCTTAACTTGGCGACGTCGAGTGTGCCCTCCCAGGTTCCGACTACGCGCGGGGAGTCAGTTGGCGGCGTGGGTTTTTGACCCAGCGCGAACCCGCCAACGACGAGGACCAACCATAAGCAAACAACCGGTTGATATGTTTTGGCGATGTTCTTCATTGCCCGCTCGCAATCACGTTTCCTATGTTCTTATCGCGCAGCATGCGATTGAAGTTGTTCAAGTCGCCGCTCACCACATCGTCGAGCCGCTTCCGCAATGATGCGAGTTGCGCTTCGAACATCGTCTTCACTTCCTGCTCCTGCATGTTCGGTGGATAGTCGCCGCCCGAAACATCTCCTGCCAGATACGTAAGCTTGCCGATTAGTTGGGTGGGAAAGCGCGTGGTGTCCTGACCCTGGCCACTGTACTTGCGCTGAATCAAATTGTCTTCGATGTCGGTCAGCTTCTTTTCCAAATCGACCGCGGCGGTTTTCACAGATGCGTCGCGAACTAACTGGCCCAGATTGCCAAGCTGCCCGCGAATGATCTCGATCTGATTGGTCATGTCGGCGGCTGATTCCAAATCCTTGCGCAGGTCCATCAACATGGCTGTCTGCTTTTGAATGTCAGCATCGCTGCCGCCCGCGTTCGGATCGACCGTGACTTTCACAGGTTGACTGCCAACCTCCTGTCCATCGACCGTCAGCTTGGCAGTGTACGTTCCCGGCGGCATTAGCATCGTCATGCGTCCGCCTTCCGGCAACGCCCGCCAGCCTTCGGCGTTGAGTCGGATGTCTGAAGCGTACTGTGGCGTCGTGCGCAGGCGAACTTCTTTCGATTGTTCGTTGCGCAGGTTCCACCAGACACGATTCATGCCGGCATTCCCGGTGCCGCGAATAGTCTGAATTGTCTGACCTTGGGCGTCAGTAATCTTGATTGAAACGCCGCGCGCCGCCGACTTCAGAAAGTAATTGATTGATGCGCCGTAAGGCGGATTCTGCCCGGTGGTTGGATCGTCACCCGAAGCATAGGGTACGGTGATTCCGCGCAAGCGATACGTCGAATGAATTGGAAACAGATGCGCGTTCGAGTTCATCACCTCAGCGGTCATCTGCTGAATCGGGGTGATGTCGTCGAGAATCCAAAAGCCCCGGCCATAGGTCGAGATAACCAGATCGTTGAACTTCTCTTGCACGGTGATCCAATAAACCGGCGCGTGTGGCAGATTCATCTGTAGCGGTTGCCAGTTCGCCCCATCATCGTACGAAACATAGATGCCGTTCTCAGTGCCGACATACAACAGGCCCTGCCGCACCGGATCTTCGCGCACGCAGTGTGCGTAGCTCAACATCGATTTCGGAATGCCGTTCGTGATCTGCTTCCAGGTCTTTCCATAATCGGTGGTCTTGTAGATCCACGGGTCGCGATTGTTGACTTGATGACCATCGACGGTGAAATACGCAGTGCCCGCGTTGTATCGCGAAGCTTCGATATTGCTGATCGTTCCCCAGGACAGCATGTTCGGAATGTTCTTCGTAACGTTGGTCCAGTTCTTTCCGCCGTCGCGAGTAATCTGCACCAGCCCATCGTTCGTGCCGGCCCATATCACACCCGCCTCTTTGGGTGATTCAGCGATCGCAAACACCACGCCCGCGTATTCCACGCCGATGTTGTCTCCCGTCAAACCGCCTGAGAATCCCTGACGGCTCTTATCATTCAAAGTCAGATCAGGACTTATCACTTGCCAGCTGTTGCCGCCGTCGGTCGTCTGATGAACGAACTGACTGCCGACGTAAACCTTATTGTGATCGTGCGGAGAGATCGTCAACGGGGTGGTCCATACGAAACGATATTTCAAGTCAGCCGCGACGTTGCCGCTCGCATTGTCCGGCCACACTTCGACGTTGCGCGCCTGGCCCGTCTTAATGTTGTAAACCTCGACGATGCCGCCGACGCTGCCCGATCCCGACGCGCTGGACCAGATGATATTGTTATCGACCGGATCAGGTGTGGACCATCCGCTCTCTCCCCCGGCGACGTTGATCCATGCGCTGCGCGGAATGATTCCGCCGCCGAACCCGCCGCCCCCGCCGGTGCGGCTCGGCCCGCGATACGATGGACCATCCTGACGATTGCCGTAGACGTAATAAGGAATCTGATTATCAGTCGTGACGTGATAAAGCTGGCCGTTCGGTAGTTGAATCCTCTGCCACGTGCGACCGCGATTCACCGTGAGGCTGATGCCCGAATCGTTGGCGACGGCCATGCGATTGCCATCAGTCGGATCGATCCAGATGTCGTGATTGTCGCCGCCGGGACTGCTGCCGCCAAACCCTCCACCGCCGCCGCCGCCGCCGCCGCGCGCGATAGTCTCGCCCCCGTCGAGCGAGACGGAATAAGGATTAGTCAGGAAGTGAACCTGGTTTTCATTGTCCGGCGAGACTTCGAGCCGGAAGTAGTAATGCGTGCGCCCGCCCATGCCACGGTCGTAACTGACGAGCCGCCAGTTCTCTCCCCCATCGTCCGAGCGCCAGAGCTTTCCGCGATCAGTCTCCTGCC
>DASWQK010000599.1:0-6706 GCA_036403735.1 Pyrinomonadaceae bacterium | reverse complement strand
GTCATGGTTGGTCCACCGTTATTCGCAAGCGCACCCAGACCGGGATTTGCTACTCCGACCTGATTGTTGTTGACTCCGTTCACCAATCCCCCACCACCGCCGGTGCCGATTACATTGAATGAACTTGAAGAACTGACTGTGAAGTGTATGTCGTTAGCAGTGCCACCACTGCTCAAAAAATTTCCCGCGACAACACTGTTTCTTAGCAGCACTGATCCTGAGGCATCAATGCCTCCGCCCGTGCCGGCGTGGTTATTGGTGATCGTGACATTCGTAAGAGCTATGGTCGAGTTGAAATTACGGATTCCGCCGCCCGAACCGGGTGTGCTGTTTCCGGAGATCGTCGTATTGATAATAGCCACCGTGCCAAAGCTTTGATTGTTAATGCCCGCCCCGCCAAATCCTCCGTTACTTGCATTCGTGTTGTTTGCAATCAGGCTATTAACAATATTAGTCGTTCCGGCGGAAGTGGTAGCAATGAAGACCCCGCCGCCGATGCTGTTCTGAAGTATGGAAACACCGTTGAGCGTTGCAGTCGCGATGATGCTAATGCCATCGCCGGTATTGGCCACGATCGAGCCCCCGTTCATGACCAGAATACCGCTATTCGGAACTACACCGCTGCCGCCGTTATGTCGAATGCCTTCCCCAATGTTGCCTTGACCAGCGGCGGAGCCTCCTACGTTGCAATTGTTGAGCGTTATCGATCCATCATTGTAGATGCCGCCGCCACTGCCTGCGCTGTTACCGTAAATATTAGAGTTGGTCAGCGTGAGCGTTCCGCTATTGAGCACGCCTCCACCATTCCCACCCGGCACGTTGCCGTTCGCGATTGTTATACCCGCAATAGTCACCAACCGTCCGGTACTGATAGTCAGGACGCGAAAGTTGGAAGTACCGCCTGCTGCGCTACGTTGCACAGTCAGCTGATTGGCGCCTGGACCGTTTATGTTGACCTTGTGATTTACGTCCGGCAGAACTGTTCCCAAACTTATCGGACTGGTAACTCCGCCAAAGTTGATGTCGATCGTGCCGCATGTGGAGAGCGCGTTCGCTTCCTGAATCGCCGCACGCAAAGTGCAGGCGCCACTGGAGGTCGCGCAGATGCCATTACCAGGATTCGCGTCGCTCGCATCTCCATTATCGGTCACTGTAAATCCACCTGAACAAGGCTGCGGCGTTGGCGTCGGTGTCGGCGTCGGACTTGGTGTAAGTGTAGGAGTCGGAGTCGGCACGTTGCAACCCGTCCAATTGAGCTTGATCGTTCCAGCATCACCTCCCCATCCATCGACGACTATTCTGTACGTTGTGCCGGCAGTTGCGTTGAAGGTGACGGTGCTGGTGGTTATCACTCCGTTCTGCACATCGTCATTAAATACAAGTCTCGTTAATGAGCCAACACTGTGCTGCCCGTATAAACAGCGAGGATCGTGTCAAAGTCGCTGCCGTTGGTCGTAATCGTCGTGCCGCCGGACGATGGCGCTTGCCACTGATACCACACCGTATGGGTCGGACTGAGTGAACTCGTGTCCGTTGGATCGTGGCTCGGCTCTCCCGCCTCGCTGGTGGCGCCAAAACTGCTTCCACTTACGCTACCTGAACATCCGCTAATCGTCTGCGCATTCGCGAAGTTATCGTTAGCCGGAGGCGTAGGCACGGGTGGTGGGGGCGGCGGCGGATTGGTGTTACTCAGATTGTAGCCAAAGGAAGTCAGCGCGAGTGTGTCGTTGCTCGTTATGGTCCTCCGGCAACCGTTAGGAATCGCCGGGTCCATAATGCCTATGGCGCCGACACAGTTCGCAACATGCTTCCAGTGGCTCGACTGCCAACCATCGCCGCCGTTCGTACTGGAGCCGGCGGGACCACCAGTCGATAGTCCTATCTCAGTATTACCGGGTATGAAATCGTATTGCAGGGGATCAGGCGAACCGCCGATAGTCATGATGCGCTGCGCGGTGGTAAATGTCGTCGCGGTGGTGCCGGTGCGAAAGCGATAGAGATCCCAAACCGACGGTCGCGGCACATTTAGACCTGCGTCTGAATCGAATCCCAAAGCGTGACCAATCTCATGGGTGGCAACCGCATCGAAATCTATGGCGCTAGGAGTGATGCCGTCGCTCGGATCAAAATCAAATGTGAAGTTCGAATTGAACGCAATTCTCGCGGCCGTATCTGTCGGCTGGGCCGTCGCCGGTAATAATCCAATCGCGCGCGCACTTGAGTCTGATACATCAGTCGCGCTGGCATCACCAAGATCGGTAGGAACACTGTTGGAAGGCAACGCGTTGAATATCGCTTGCTTCGTCGCATTTCCCTCGCCGGTCGCTTCCGCAATTAAGTTCGCGCGCACAGATTGATAAGGATAGGAACTGCCGGGTGCGCTCGTTGCTCCCAACACTCCTGTCGGCCAGGTTTGACCAAAGTTAGTCGTCCCGAAGTCCACGTCTATATAGATTGTCACGGGCGACATGATGAGACTTTCCCAGTTTTGTGCGGCCCGATTGAAAGCCGCGGTCGCGGCGGCATTCTGTTGAAGCTGTTGGGTGGCGCGCAGAACGATAATCAGATTTGTCGCCGCCGGACTCTGGCTGGTGCTCGACTTGCCATCAGGAATTTCGAGGTGGTTGATCTTGCGGAGCCCAAGCCCTTCGGGATCGACCCGTTCGCGCTGGGCTATCTCCGCAGGGGTGGCTTCGCGACAAACAGTTTCACCTTCCGGATTGCGATAGACGGTAAACTGGCGGCGAGCGGGCTTTGCATCATCAGCCGCTTGAGCGGGCGTTACGAAACTGACTGGCGCCGCCGGCGATGGGGATTTGATACCGAGAATCTGTCGCGCCTTTTCATCAAGACGCGCGGCAGAAGCGCGAACCGTGGGTGATAGAGAACGGCGGGCGGCGAGAGCGGTTCCGCCCACAAAGATCGCAAGCGCTCCGAGCGTAACTAGACAAAGCCTTCGGCGGTCGCAGGGAATCATGAAATTACTGAGACTAACGGTCGGAAAATTTGAGGTGAATTAAGCCCCTTCCGCTGAGGCCACGGAAGTGTCGGACAGAAACAAGGTGTTAGAGACTTCTTACTACGAAACCGTTGCCAGTAATATCATGAATTCCATCAATAAGACCATCGGTCAAAAGACTATTTGAGCGTGTTCTTGCTTAGAGACTCCAGACGCGTCCGCGCCGCCGCCACCTCCGGACTGTTTGGATATTTTCGCAGAATCTCGCGCCATGCCCAGCCTTCGTAATGAAACTGTTTCCTGGCCCGATCGAAGGTGAAGATGATGCCCTGCCGGTTGTAGCGATCGAGGCCGCTGTAATTCAGATAGTAACTAAACTCAGGCGCGCCGCCAGCCGGCAACTCGCGTCTTTCAAATCGCCGTTCTGCTTCGCGCGTTAACTTTGCCGCGGCCTCTTCAGCGGCGTCGCCATAAATCAATAGTACTTTCGCTCGGATCGGTGAGCGCGGGAACGCTTCGAGAAAGATCCTGGCGCGCGCCACGCGATCGAATTCATCCGCGCCGTCCAGGAGGCGCGTGAGACGCTCATCGTCGCCCGCACGCCATGATGAAATCACAGCTTCACTTTGCAGCCAGCCGGAAGTCCTGCGATTGATCGCGACCTGATAAAACGTCAAACCGTCGCGGGTACGACTGGAGCCTCTGATCGAAACAAAACGCCCACGACTCAAACGGCGGATAAGACGCGCCGCCGGATCCGGTGAGCCTCGCAGGGCGGCCAATCTTTCATCAGCCACGATCGCCAGGTGTCCGCCCGGAGGAACGCGCGGCTTCTGCGCGAGACTATTGAGCACGAAACCAGCAGTGATGATGAAAAGAAAACTTGCCAGGCATCGACGAGAGATTGTGGTCGCCAGGTCCATGTGTCTCCTTCACAAGGTGAGGTTGCAAAAGGCGCAACTTGCGGAGGCGCGAGATCCGGAGGATCAAAAGACATTGCGGGCAGGATGCCCGCGCTCCGTTACGCGCGGCGGCGAGTAGCAGCCGCAACCGTGGGATTGAATTTTGTGCGAGTGTCAGCGGCGATTAATCGCTCACTCATGCCCGCGTGATGAAAATGACAGATCGCGACCGCCAGCGCGTCCGCCGCGTCGTGCGGTTCCGGCACGGCGCTCAACGACAACAGTACGCGCACCATCTGCTGAACCTGCTGCTTGTCAGCATTGCCGTATCCGGCGACGGTTTGCTTCACGCGCCGCGGTGAATACTCTCCGATTTGAAGCGCCGCTTTTTCAGCCACGAGCAGCGCGACCCCGCGAACCTGGCCCAACTTTATAGTGACTTTGGGATTGACAGAGTAGAAAGCTTCTTCGATAGCGCACGCGTCAGGTTGAAGTCGCTCGATCACTTCTTCAAGCGCACGGCAGATGCGTAAGAGTCTGGCAGAGAAGGTTAGAGACGACGGTGACTTAACCGCGCCAAATTCGATCAAGCGATAGCGCTGGCCGTTGCTGTCGCCTTCGACGACGCCCCAACCAGTTGTCTCGCTGCCAGGATCGATTCCAAGAACGCGCACGATGGCTCAGAGTGTACAGCATTGTGCAAGCTTGAAGTAGGTATGTTTGACTTGTCGTCTCAGCAGGAGGGTTAGTGGACTTTGCAATTTTGATTCAAACTACCGCAGACAGATACTGATCGCAAAAGGGTGGGGTTGTTCATCGAGTTCTTAGGTGCTGGCTTGTCCGAGCAGCCGCAAAACCTCGGGACGATCTTTCCCCAGGAGATAGACGGCGCTGCGCAGCCGGCTTAATTCACCTTCGACGTGCTCGAACCTTGAAGACACACCATGCTCGATGCTATCCAAACGCAACTGAACTTGTTCGATGTCGCCGCGAATAGCAGTAGTCGTCGCTTCAAAGGTTGCCTTCGTGACCATCTCACCACGAATCGTCGTCACCTCCTCTCGAATGGTCTCGACGGTGCTGGCGATAAAGCCAATCAGGTTGTCGTTCGACTCAGACACTAATTTTGATGCTAACACCTTAGTCAACCTAGTTTGATGCAAAGAATTTGCAGTCGAGTTTAGCGATCTCACGCGGCCGCCATGTCCGCTTCGCTCATATCAAAGTTCGCGGAAACTTTTTGCACGTCGTCGTGATCTTCAAGCGCTTCCATCAGCTTGACCATCTGGTTGGCCTGCGAACCTTCCAGCTTGATGTAGTTTTGGGGGACCATTTCGACTTCGGCGACCTGCGGAGTTATTCCGGCTGACTTGATCGCATTTTGCACTGTTTCGAAACTATCCGGCGCAGTAATAATCTCCCAGCTTTCGTCGTCGTCGCGGATATCTTCCGCGCCGGCATCTATGGCGAGATCGAAAAGTTCATCTTCCGCCTTCGCGGCCTTGTCAACGACCAGATAACCTTTCTTATCAAACATCCAGCCGACTGAGCCTGCCTCACCAAGGTTGCCGCCGTTCTTGGAAAAGATATGACGAATCTCCGCGACCGTGCGATTGCGATTGTCCGTCACTGACTCAATCAATAGCGCGACGCCGCCCGGCCCATAACCTTCGTACGTTATCTCTTCATAGTTGACGCCTTCTTCTTCGCCGGTGCCGCGGCGAACCGCGCGATCGATCGTCTCGTTTGGCATATTGCCGGCCTTGGCGTCAGAAATCGCCTTGCGCAAGCGGGCGTTAGCGTCGGGGTCACCGCCGCCGGTGCGCGCGGCGACCGTCAATTCTTTGATGAACTTGGTGAAAAGTTTGCCGCGCTTGGCATCGAGCGCGCCTTTCTTATGCTTAATCGAATGCCACTTCGAATGTCCGGACATTTGAAAAATTGATCCTTACTATTGATTTGATTTTGACCGCAGACTATATCACATCAAGTCCGCCTGAGGCCTGCGCGCGGCGCAGCGCGGGCGCGAGAGCTATTTTAGCTTTTCGTACTCAGCGCGAGCAGCAACCAGCGCCGGCAAATTCGAATCAGCGTCTTTCCAAAGCTTGAGAAAATCCAGATAGGCCGTCCGCGCCGTAGCATTGTCGCCGTTCAAGGCGGCCGCGCGCGCGAGTCCAAGCTGCGCCAGAGGATAGAGAGGTGAAACCGGATACCAGCCGCGGTGATCGATAATGGTCTTGAACTCAATGGCTGCCTTCGCGCCGTCTTTTTCTTTCAGATAAGCCTGACCGCGAAGATACTGTGGCCAGAACTCGCCAAAAACTTCATACTTGCGCGCCGATTCAAGCGCTTGAACGGCCTGTGGGGCATTGCCCCGGCTAAGTTCCAGCTGAGCGCGGATGATCGCGACGGAGTTTGAATGTAGCAAAGTGTCGAGCGGAAACATCTTCAAGAGCTCATCGATAGCAGACTGGGCCGGTCCCGCTTGCCCGCAAGTGGCATAGGCATTCGCTGCACTAACAACGTTCTCGTGCTCTCGTGAAAGATCCAGGGCTTGCTTCGCAACCCGGGTCGCGCGCTCGCAGTTTCCCAGGGTCGCGTCACGTATTGCTTCCACCAACAGCACCTGGGCAACGAACTCTTTGCCGTCAGCCTTGCTGTTCATCTTGATCATGCGTTCATTCAACTCATCGGCATTGGTCAACTTGCCGGAAAAGGCCGCGACCTGTGCTTGCCAATTCAAGCCGTCTTCGGGTTTGCCGGTCGTCCGGGTCCACTCGATCTGCCCTTTCATGGTGTCCGCGTCGCCTTGCACGAACGCCATGTGGTAAAGCCGCTGATGCAT
>DASWQK010000598.1:0-4139 GCA_036403735.1 Pyrinomonadaceae bacterium | reverse complement strand
CAGCAGGAGTGTTAAGACAAGAAAGAAAGGACAGAGAAATGGAAAGCAAGAGACTTGTGGGAAAAGTAGCGGTGATTACGGGCGCCTCGAAAGGCATCGGCGCTGCCATTGCCAAACAACTTGCCGCCGAAGGCGCGTCCGTTGTCGTTAACTACGCATCTTCAAAGCAGGGCGCTGATCAAGTGGTGAATGACATTACGGTGCTCGGTGGAAAGGCAATCGCGGTTCAGGGCGATGTGGCGAAAACAGAGGACATCGAGCATCTGTTTGCGGAAGCCAGCAAAGCATTCGGCCGGCTCGATATTCTAATTAACAATGCGGGCGTCTATCGGTTTGCGCCCCTCGAAGAAGTTACTGAGGATGAGTTTCATCGGCAATTCAATACCAACGTGCTGGGTATCATTCTGGCAACGCGCGAAGCAGTGAAGTATTTCGGCAACGACGGTGGTAACGTCGTCAACATTGGCTCAAGCATAACTTCTCTGAACCCGCCGACGAGTGTCGTTTACGCAGCGACCAAGGGCGCGGTGAGTACCATTACGCGCGTGCTGGCCAAGGAACTTGCGCCAAAGAAGATTCGCGTGAACTCGATCAATCCGGGTGGAGTCGAGACTGAAGGTTTTCACATACTGGGATTCGCAGGCAGCGACTTTGAGAAACAGATGATTGCACAAACACCGCTCGGTCGCCTCGGGCAGCCGCAGGACATCGCGCCGGTCGCGGCTTTTCTGGCGTCTTCGGATAGCGGATGGATCACCGGAGAAATACTCCACGTTGCCGGAGGCTTGGGCTGATCGCTGGGGAGCCATTGTTCGAAGTGCAAAACGTAAACGCGAGCAACATGTACAAAGTAATCGAACCAGAGGAGCATTTATGAATTCGAAAATGAAAGCAGCGCAGATAAGTAAGCCCGGAGGTGATTGGGAATTGATCGAGCGCGATATTCCTGATCCCGGAGCCGGGCAAGTGCGAGTGAAAGTTGAGGCGTGCGGCATTTGTCATAGCGATGCCCTGGTCAAAGAAGGCCTGTGGCCCGGTCTCCAATATCCCCGCGTGCCGGGTCATGAAATCGCAGGACGCATTGATGCGCTCGGCGACAACGTCACCGGATGGACAATAGGTCAGCGCGTCGGTGTCGGCTGGCATGGCGGACATTGTTTTGTGTGCGAGCAATGCCGTCGTGGTGACTTTGCGATGTGCGTCAATCGAAAAGTCACCGGAATCGATTTCGATGGTGGTTATGCCGAGTACATGACTGCGCCCGCGGCAGTGCTGGCGGCTATACCTGATGAACTGCCTGCCGAGGAAGCGGGTCCCTTCATGTGCGCGGGCGTTACCGTCTTCAACGCGCTGCGAAACTCAGGCGCACGAGCGGGAGATGTAGTCGCTGTGCACGGCATCGGCGGATTGGGCCATCTCGGAGTTCAGTACGCGCGGCAGATGGGCTTTGAAACAGTCGCGATCAATCGCGGCAATGATAAAGAGTCGCTAGCGCGTCAACTCGGGGCACATCATTACATCGATGCGACCGCTACAGACGTTGTGGCGGAGTTGCAGAAACTTGGTGGCGCCAGTGTGATCCTGGCGACCGCTCCGAACGCGCAAGCCATTTCTGCTCTGGTTGACGGATTAGCACCCAGCGGCAAACTGCTGGTGCCGGCCGCACCCGCCGAACCACTCACAATCAATGTGTTCTCTTTAATTATGAAACGGAGTTCGGTCGCGGGTTGGTATTCCGGTACGGCGAAGGACTCACAGGACACGCTCGAGTTCAGCGCTTTGAGCGGCGTGCATCCGATGATTGAAAAGTATCCGCTTGAGAGGGTGGCGGAGGCGTACGAGCAAATGCATAGTGGCAAGGTACGATTTCGCGTCGTCCTCACTATGAACTAATGACGTGATGTTAGCGCGAATGTGTAAGGGTTAAGGCCCTTGAAATTTCGCCACGGTTATTTAGTATCTCGAAGCAGTCATGCATGATCTAATCATCATCGGCGCCGGCCCCGGAGGCATCGCGTTGGCGGCCGAGGCGTTCGCCTCAGGCATTGACCCAAAGCAAATTGTGATTCTCGAGAAAGGGCCGACTCACAATTCGGCAATCAGACAACTCTATCCCGAAAAAAAACTAACCACGGCGAACTACAAAGGGTTCGCCGCCCGTTGCGAAGGGCTGTTGTGCGTAGGAGACATGACTAAGCCCGAGACGATTCAGTTCTTCGATAAGATCATCAGGGACTATCACGTCAACATTGAATTCAACACCGAAGTCTACGGGATGCGGAGACTGGACGCGAAAGGCGAAGCGCGTTTCCAGGTGGAATCATCACAGGGTGTTTATGAAAGCAAGGCGCTCGCGTGTGCGATCGGAATATTTGGTCGCCCGAATAAGCCGAAAGGTTATCGGCTGCCGCCAACACTTAAAGAGCGCCTTCTCTTTGATATGACGTCGCAACAGATTCAAAACGAGGCGGTGCTGGTTGTCGGCGGAGGTGATACAGCCGCTGAATACGTTCAGTATCTGCGCCAGCAGGATAATCGCGTGACGCTTTCGTATCGCAAGGCAGATTTCACCCGACTCAATCAACAGAACCACGATGCGTTGCTGGCGATGGAACAGCGTGATGAGGTTAAAATACTGCGCAGTTCGAATATCAAAGAGATCGAGGAAGAGACGGGACGACCGCGTATTAGTTTTGCTGAGCCGGAATATACGGCTCTTATCTTCGACCGCGTGATATTTGCGCTGGGAGGCACAACCCCTACCAACTTCCTTCACACTCTCGGTATTAACTTCAAAGGCGATGACCCGGTGTTCGATGAGGCGGGCGCAACTAACGTTGAAGGTCTCTATCTAATCGGTGATCTGGTAGTAGGCAAGAAAGGCGGATCGATCATCACGGCGTTTAACTCCGCGGTGCGGGCAATGAAGAGCATCTGCGTCCACGACTTGCCTTGCCAGCCGCGTCATTCCGCGCCGCATTAGAGTAATAATCTGGCAGCTGTTTGGGGCTCACTTTGAATTCAGGCAAGGTTTAGTTGCGTCGCTGAGAGGCAGGATAACCGCTAATTCGGGTAGGCCCGCCAGCCCCAAGCCGTCCGCCATAACATCCCTGACGTTAGGCGCAAAACCGACCGCCTCACACCAGCCGTTGATGGTGAAGCCGGAATCAAGCGTCAACAGCCTTGCGGCGTGACTGGGACATACTTCATATCGAATAAGCCTTAATCTGCGTTTGTGAGGCTCAACATCTATAACACTTCGTTGGCAACACTCTGATATCATTCGCGTCTCGACCTGTCGAGAGCTGGTTTTATCGGGTCATATTTTCGGATCCCAACATTTCTCCTGTCGTTGAAAATGCCCTTTGGGGTTCTTTTCCCGAGGTATACAAACTGTGATTCAAGTGCGAGAGAACCCTCGAAGTGGGCGGGTTATTGCGGGAGTGGGCGCATTCATACTGCTCTTCGCCATACATTTGGCGCTGACGTCACATGCGAACACCGTCACCTGGGACGAGCCCGATCACATCTATTCCGGATACATGTCGTGGAAGGGCGACTTCGGGCTGAATCCCGAGCACCCGCCACTGGTCAAGTTCGTTGCCACGCTACCCCTGCTTGGCATGCAGTTGAAGGTGCCAGAATTGCAGGATCGTCCTTACCGATTGCAGGCAGTTCTCGGTGGAAGAGATTTCATCTTTCACAATGACGCCGACAAGGTTGTTTTTAGAGCGCAGATGGCGGCTTCGATCTTCACGCTACTCTTGCTGGTCATAGTGTTTCTCACCGCTCGGGAGATGTTTGGCACAACTGCGGGATTCCTGGCGCTGGGCCTGCTCGTCTTTGACCCAACACTGCTGGCGCATGGAGCGTTGGTGACCACGGATGTAATACAAGCCTGTTTCCTGCTGGCTTCGATCTATGCATTCTATCGTTATGTCAAAGCGCCCTCGGTAAGCCGCCTGGCAATCACAGGTCTGGCTGTGGGCTTGGCGTTGGCGTCCAAGCACAGTGCTGTATTGGTATTCCCGATGCTGGTGATGCTCGCAGGGATCGAGGTATTCCGACGAAGGTCAGTGGACATGGGATCGCAACATTCTATCGGTAAGCGCACTACTCGCCTCGGCGGTGCTCTGCTG
>DASWQK010000597.1:0-9499 GCA_036403735.1 Pyrinomonadaceae bacterium | reverse complement strand
ACTTAGATTTCATACGGACATGGATCAGTGGCGTATAGATCGGCGAAGCGTCGTTGAGTTATTGCGCGTCTGCTCACCACAACAGCAGCGCCAACACAAATCGAAAGACATCCGCACCATAAGAACTCAAAACGCGTCGGGCTGGTTCCATAGACACTCGTCCTGACGCGACGCTGAAATACGACGCGTGATCGCGCCCTCGTCAGCTACCGCCTCCCGAAATATCCAAATTCTTTTGCACCAGCCGATTTAGGGTGTCTGGAACCAGGCGCTCAGCGAAGCCGGCGAGAAACGACCAGATGATCAGCAGCGCGTAAGCGATTCCGCTCCGCGGGCCGGTTTGTTGTAAGAAATCCCTGATTTGCAAGACCGCCGTACGCGGAGTAGGCGCCGGAGTTGGCACCGGAACGGGAGTTGGCAATTGGGACTTCTGAGCTTCCGTTTGATTGGCGATCGATGAGCCGGGACTCGGCGAACCTTTCGCTTCTGATGTTGGTGATCCCGCGGGCGTCGCGGTGGCGAGTTGAGTTACCGAGGGAGTCGCCGATGGTCCCTTAGGCGGCTGCGCGGTGGCGGCGGGCGAGGGAGCCGCGTTCGCCGAATTCCACCCAGGCGTTACGATCGTTGGAAAGACTGAACCGTTTAGAATGCCGGCTGCGAAAAGGACGAACAGCAACGATGCGAAGATGGCGCCATAAATCGGTGACAGAAGGATTCCGCGCCATCCGTTGGTCATTGCTGCCAAATTAAAAAGAGCATCGCCGTCGCTCGGAGCCGCCTGGATTCGCTGCAACATGCTCACGCATCCGCCCACGATGCCGGCGAGCGCGACGGTCAGGACTGTGACCACCACTGACGAGTAATCGGCGAGCCCGGTTACGAAGAAGCTGCCCGTGATGTTCAAAGCAATCGCGAGTGCGATCACAACGACCACGGCCCCGGTCAGCAGCACAGCTTTTTTCGTAAGATCATCGCGCAGCGCTTCACGCGCCGGCAACAGCGAGTAGTACAGATAGAACTTACTCAGCAGGTATTTGATGTCCGCGCGCAGCTCGCGCTCGATGAGCACGTTTGGCTTGGGAGGCTGGGCATCCGGATCAACCTGGATAGTTCCTAAGTCCAATGGCTTTGAAGCTATATACTCATCATATTCTTTCTGACCCGCGACGCTGCGATACTTCGCGCGAGCATCATAGGCTTTACGAATCAAACTCTCCGGCGGCCGCTGATCGACCAGAGTCAGATCGAAGGTGTAGATGTCGCTCCAGGTTAAGTCGTGTTTGCGTCGCCGCTCATGAATCTCGTCGAGGATCGCTACGATGTCGGCGTCGGCGTCGGTAAAATTTGGTTTGAGGGCTACGTACTCGCTGTACAAGTGATCAAAAAAGAGTCTCGCATACGCCGGCACCGGCTTATTCATAAGCTTCTGGTCTCTGTCTTTACGTTTCTCCATTTTTGTCGCCTCCTGAGAGAGATGCGAGTCTCGTGTGGATGAGATATTTATTGAACTCACGTTTCTTTTAATGAGCTGATCGCTCCAGCAGGAGCGCCATCAGCTTGAACTGAAGGACTTGAGACTGCGAGAGATTGTCTCACTTGTATGAAACTTGTCAACGAAATCAAGCGGGGAACCTTGCCTTAATAGCAGATTGTTCTTTGTGTCCTCTGCAATGCCTCCCCGTCCTCTGCGGTAAAGACTCTTAGAAAGAACTCACCGCAGAGAAATACCGAGGAATGCGCAGAGGCTCGCAGAGCCGATGCTCACCACAACACCAGCGCCAGCACAAAACGAAACACACCCGCGCCCATCAGGACCCAGAACGCGTTTGGCCGATAGCGCAAAAGAATGACGACAACCACGATGGCCATCGCTACACCGATAAAGCTGTGAATGCCTGAGCGCGCCACGCTCCAGGCGGCGGCGGCCAGCAAGCCTGTCACTGCGGGTGCGACTCCGCGCAAAAAGGCCTGCATCTGGCGGTTTGTGCGGAACCGTCTGAACGATGATCCGGCGGCGATAGTCATCAGGAATGAAGGCAGGAAAACACAAAGGGTGGAGAGCAGCGCACCGGGAGTGCCGGCTACTCGATAACCGACGAACGTCGCCATGATCAAAACCGGCCCGGGAGTTATCTGGCCCAACGCGGTGGCGTCGGCGAACTCCTGATGATTCAACCAGTGATGAGAGTTGACGACTTCGTTTTCGATTTCCGGAATCATCACATAGCCGCCGCCGAAGGTGACCGCGCCAATGCGCAGAAAGATGAACGACACGGACAGCGCCAGACCCAGGTTGGCAATCAGCGGAAAAGCCGGAAACAGAAAGGCCTTTCTGTTTTGTGGTCCAGCAGCTTCTGCGATTAGTTCGTCATCAAGTTCGTCATCCGGCGTTTGCGTCACCAGCCCTTCGCTCATTTCTCGCAGACGCTGTTCAGCCATAGCTTCCGTCAAATACCCGCCGTAAAACTTGTGCGGCTTGGTTCGTCGTCGCCGGCCCAGACGTTCGCGGATTCGCTGTTGACGTCGAGTGGCCAGACCACGAATGCGATCGAGTCGCGGCAAACGCGGCTCGACAAAAGACTCGATGCCGATTCCGATCAAGCCGGAAATCAAAATGACTTCCAAGACGGTGGCCCGCAGGAGGATGACTGCCGCAAACGACAGCACGATCAGGATCCGCTGCCACGATTTGCTGGAAGTGTGCCGGCCCATGCGCCAGGCAGTGACTGCGATCAGCGCGACGACCGCGGCATTGAAACCGTGAAACAGTTGTTCCGTATTTGGCAGCGCGCGAAAGCGATCGTAAAAAACCGCCAGCGCGATCATCATCAGCATCGAAGGCAGAATGAATCCCGCGAGCGAAACGCTCGCGCCACGCCAACCGCGAACCCGGAAGCCGATGTAGGTGACTGCGTTGCCGGCGCTGGTGCCGGGCAAGCTCTGGCCCAGCGCTAAGGCTTCGACAAAGTCGTGCTCGCCCAGCCAGCGACGCTCCAGCACCACCAGGTGGCGGATCTGCGCGAGCACGGCGAAGCCCCCGCCGAAACCACTAACGCCAATTTTTAGAAAAGAAAGAAACAGGCCGCCGAGAGTCGCGGTCCGTGAGATTCGTTTTAGTCTTCGCTGTTCGTAGCGCGCGCGAGTTCTGATTTTATGAACGCGCTGATGACCGTGAGTTTTCTTAAGGCCTCTCGTCTGTGCCACTGCGTGAGGGAGTGTAGCATTTCGAGTCTGTGCAGCACACCGCGCAGCTGATTGTTTTATGGTTGAGGTTAACTGCCAGGGCACTCAGCAATTAATCTCAAGTATTGGCGTAAGCTCCAAAAAGCTTTTCAAACGGACAGCAGCCCGTATAGACTCTCGGCGCGCGAATTCGACAGGGTTGATTCAACTGCTTCACCAAACAAGGAGTCAACATGAAAAGCTACTTTCTCACGCTTGCCAAGTTCGGATCTAACCCGATCCGTAGCGTGGCCGTTGCGCTTTCTTTAATCTTGATTTGCGCTGGGCTGACAGGTGCGCTAACCAGGAAGCGAGTTAGACATGGCAGACGTCCCGTAACCAGCGGGCGACCAACGCCAACCCCGACGCCAACCCCGACACCGACGGCAACGCCAACCCCGACACCGACGGCAACGCCAACACCGACGGCAACGCCGACACCGACGGCAACGCCGACACCGACGGCAACGCCAACGCCAAACACAAACGAAAAGCATTGGTACGACGCCTTTCTCCTTCCCATGGTCTTGAAAAAGGATGAGATACAAGGCCCAGCTATTTTCATTCTGCCCATCATCATCATTTTGGTTATTCTTCAGATCGTCCGGGAGCTTAAGGCGCGTAAGGAGCCAAAAAAAATGAATAAGACTGGATTAACGATCGGCCGTTGGATTCTGTTCCCTGTGATTGTGGTGATTGTCGTGTTGAATGTCGGGTGGTTCTTCGTGGGGCGAGGTCAAGCAAGCGGTTCCGGTACGACTACTGGCGTTTCAACGCCGACACCGGGCACCCTATATGTCGCGCCGTTGCCCCCGAGTTTATCATCGCCGTCCGTTACTCAGCCGTCCCCCACACCTAACAATGCAAGTCCCGCTAACCCAAAGTCTAATCCGGGTTCCGCAGGCAACAACTCATCTTCACCGCCGGGCTCGTCCGTCTATGCGGGAAATAAGGTTTCCCCTGCGTTTTATTTCTCCGACGCAGCCGCGGGACAAAAGTTGTCTATGCCGGGTACATTCGAGGGCGAAGGCAGTTGGTATGTCATTTTGAAGAACGTTGAATATCCGGATATTACGATAAGTCCACTCCCTGCCGAGGTTTCAGAAAAGAAGGACAATCTCAGCTTTGTCCTGCCAACCGACATAAAGGATGGAAGGTACAGACTAACCCTCCGGCTGGCGACTTCCGGTGACCGTCCTCCGGAGTTGGTCGCGCCCGGTGAATTGCGCGTACTTAAGCCGTCGGAAGCACAGGTAACCATCGAGGCTGTCCAGCCAGTGAGTCCTTACCCTAATCCCCAGCATGACAACAAGTATGATTTTGAGGTAGCCGGCACCAACTTTGCCCGCACTCTTCAGAACAATCGAGTAGAGATCAACGGTTTGCCGATCAATGTTGCCTACCCTCCGGGCATGGGCAATCCTTCTTGTAGCGCTGATTACCAACGTCCTTGTCTGAGAGCCGCAGCGGGTATTGAAACCCAAAAACTGATCGTCGAGGGTTATGCCCCGCCGGGATATTCCATTCCTTTGTTGGTGAGTGTACGAGTTGGTATCGATGGCAATGTGGCGAAAGCCCCTATGCCTCTGTTGTTCTCAAGCATCTCGAAGACGAGGCTTCAGGTTTATGCCGTAGGCGCATTCCTGGCGTTAATCGGAATACTGTTTCTGCTGGTTCGGGCCGGCATTAAATTGCGAAGAGCCAGTGATCAATCATTCAATTCACTGCGAGCTTTCCTGATCGACAAAGATACAAACTCCTACAGCCTTTCAAAGTTTCAGTTGACTTTGTTCACTCTGGTTACCGTCTTTGGCTACATTTACGTTTTTGTCTGCCACCTCTTCGTTCAATGGAAGTTTGAACTACCTCCCGTTCCCGAAGGATTGCCGAGCATGATGGCGGTCAGCGTTGGCACCTCGGTAGTCGCTGCGGGCATTGGCGCGCGCATCGGCGGCAAAGGAGCCGGCGCCGAGAGTCCGTCACTTTCCGACTTTATTACATCCGGCGGCGTGGTCCTGCCCGAACGATTTCAGTTTTTCCTGTGGACCATAGTGTCGTCGATGGGCGTGCTGGTGCTCATCCTTGCCTCTGATCCTGTGACTGTGACGCAGCTTCCGAAATTACCGGATGGAATGCTGTATCTGATGGGGTTGAGCTCTGCTGGTTACCTCGGCGGTAAATTGGTTCGCGGTCCCGGCCCGAGTATCCGCAGCGTCGATGTAGGCAAGATTGACAATGCAGTAGTGCTTGCGCCAGGAGATCAACCGGCCCAGCCCGCTTTGAGAGCGTTGGAAGCGACCATTACTGGTGACAACCTGTCGGCCTCGGCGACTTTTCAGTTGGATGACGAAAAGATTCCTGCTGATCAGGTCAGCATAGTCGCCAAGACAGACGACGTGCAGAACTCTCAATTCCTCAGCATGTTGAAGGTCCAGCTTAGGGAAGTCGCTGATAGATATTTCGACGGACCACATGTGCTGCGAATAATGAATCCCGACGGCCAGGGCGCCGAGATCACCTACGGCACCAAAATCACGTCAACTACCCGGGTCGGCGAAGGCGCGCCAATTAAGATCAGTGTCAAGGGTGTCAACTTCAAAGATCCGTCGACAGGTTCCTGGCAGCAGCAGCCGGGCGCGCAGGCGCAACCCATTCCCGACGCGAATATCAGGAAAGTCAGCGATACGGAAATCGAGGTTACCTTACCGGACGGCGCGAATCTACCGGGCGAGCTGACGATAAAGAGTCCCGGAAACCTGACGTCAACAGCCGCAGTGACGGCGTAAGAATTCAAATATGCTCTGGCTCATGGATTGTTTCGGCGCTGTCTTGCTTTGCCTGTTTCTCTTCAGGGAGGAGGCGTGGACGGACCGTGGACGGACCAAAGCGACGAAGCCAGGCGCACACGCCTCGGCTTCAGCGCGGCGACTCTGGGATTTTTACTTGGGCTGCTCTTTTATGTGAAGTGGCCGGGCGTAGTCTGGTTCAGCAATGATAACGGAACGAAGGCCTGGTTTTCGTTCGCCGGCGTGCCGCTAGTTTTGATTGCGATCACATTCCTGCTGGAATCGCTGAAACGAGAGATTCAAATGACGGCTCCGAAGTGTCCGGCTAGTAAGCTGCGGGCGCGGCCGCTTCTCTCTGCGAACTAAACTCAGGCAGCACGCTGAAAACTTCGAGCGCGTACTTCACGTTTCCAAATGGCGCCGAGACCTGCACGCCCTGGATCAAGTCGCGCACTTCGGCGAGAGACTCGCGCGCGATCTTCAATCCTTCGTCGCGTCCGGCTTCTTTACTAATAGCTGACGCAGCGCGCATGCGGTCCATGATCTGAGGCGTGACGTGCACGCCGGGCACTTCGTTGTGCAGGAACTCTGCATTGCGGAATGAAACCAGCGGCCAAATACCCGCGACGATCGGAATGCGACAGTGTTCGATACGCTTCAGAAAGTCTCGCAGTTGCTGTGTATCAAACACAGGTTGCGTAATTGCGTATTCGGCGCCGGCTTCGATCTTCCATTCAAACCGCCGCAGTTCTTCTTCCATGTTTACGGCGCCGGGATTAACACCGACACCGATTGAAAACGCGGTCGGCTCGCCGATTGGATTGTTACCGATGTCCAAACCGTGGTTCAGTTTGTTCACCATGTTCGTCAAACCGATCGCGTCGATGTCAAAGACCGCGGTCGCATCGGGATATGGACCCATCTTCGGTGGATCGCCGGTGATCAAAAGCAGATTTCGCAGGCCCAGAGCCTGGGCCCCCAGGATGTCCGACATCATTCCCAAAAGGTTGCGGTCACGACAGCAGTAATGCAGCACTGCTTCGATCCCGATTTGCTGTTGCACCATTACGGCGGTGGCCATCGCGCCCATGCGCGTTTGCGCACGTGGGCCATCAGGAATATTTACTCCGTCTACACCCGCGTCTTTGAGAAGGCGAATCGCATCGAGTGTCTTCGCCGGGCTGCATCCTTTTGGCGGCAGGACCTCGACCGTTGTCACGAATTCACCTCTGGCGATTTTCCGGGCCCAGTTCGATCGCTCTTCCGCAGGCACGACGGTCACGTCGGGTGGCTTCAATTCATGCACGCTGACCTTCACGGCCTCAGTGACAGAGACTTGTTGAGTGCGCGGATGAAACTGCCGGATTGCGTCGGCGATCATCTTGATATGCGCGGGTGTCGAGCCGCAGCATCCGCCAACGAATTTAGCGCCGGCCTGAATGATGCGTCGCGAATACTCAGCCATGTATTCCGGCGAGCACATGTAGATTTGACGGCCGCCCACATCTCGCGGCAGACCGGCGTTCGGTTGCGCCGACAGTTTTTTGTCGGTCAGCGCGCGCATCTTTTCGATCGCATTCAGCACAATCGCTGGTCCCACACCGCAGTTAAGCCCAATAACATCCGCTCCCCATTCTGCGATGCGCGAAGTGAATATCTCCGGTGTCGCGCCGAATAAGGTGTTGCCGTCCATCTGGATTGTTACCTGGGCCACGATCGGCAGATCGCAAAGGTCCTGGACCGCTTTGATGGCCTGATGCAGTTCCGAAATGTCCGAGAACGTCTCGAGCACAAACAGATCGACGCCCCCTTCCAGCAGCGCTGAGATCTGATCGCTGAACATCTGTCTGGCTTCATCGAACGAGGTTGGTCCATACGGCTCAATTCGCAAGCCGAGCGGACCGACAGCGCCTGCGACCAGCGCTCGATCCCCGGCAGCCTCGCGCGCAATGCGTGCAGCTTTCACATTGATTTCGCGGGCATTGGCTTCGAGGCCGTAAGGCTGAAGCTTGTTGACGTTTGCACCAAACGTATTCGTCTCAATGATGTCGGCGCCGGCGCGGACGTATTCGCTGTGGACCTCGCGCACCAGATCAGGCGCGGCCAGATTCAGCTCGTCGTACGATCGATTGATGTAGATGCCCTTTGAATAGAGCATCGTACCCATGGCGCCGTCGAAGATGTATGCGCGATCAGAATCGAGTAAGTCTTTGAAAGTTTGCATTTTGTTTTGTTTAGAGGCGGGGTTACTGCCCGCCATCTCCGCGAACTACGGGCGCGGGCGGTAGCCCGCCTCTAAACGTATCCACCAAAATAAAAATCCCGCGCCAAACAACGCGGGACTTCAATCGGGTCTGAAGTTTTTTCGGTTCGTCCTTTGAACTCGCCGTGCTGTTTAGCTGTTTGTTTTGCGTGGCCGCAAGTCGCCTTAACTCACCACGTTTTCAATGAGGTTTATACGCTTCGCCGAGCGACGGTGTCAAGTAATTGGCGTGTGGTGGCAAGCGCAGCGCGACAGGCTTTGGATTTCGGAGAGGGTCTTGTCAGAATGATCCAAAGCGCCGTCGCCGCTTCGCTCTGCCGGCGCACTCCAAATTTGCGCACGCTTCTTGACACTCACGGCTGCTTCTGGCTGAATGCTGAGCAACTCTCCACTATCTTAGTTCAATGAGTAGTAGCCGAAAGTAAGTTGAAACTCAGGAGACGCCTTTTATGAGTGAACCCATGGACGTGCCAGCCTCCAATCAGCAAATGCCGTCTGCCGATCGAAGCTTCTTCGGGCATCCGCGCGGTCTGTCAACGCTCTTTTTCACAGAGTTTTGGGAGCGCTTCAGCTTCTATGGCCTGCGACCGCTCCTCGTGTTGTTCATGTCCACGGCAATCCTAAGCGGCGGTTTCGGCATTCCTCGAAATCAGGCTTCTGCGATCGTCGGCATCTATGCAGCTAGTGTGTATCTTGCTTCCCTTCCGGGAGGATGGGTAGCTGATCGACTGCTCGGGTTGCGTCGCTCGATCATGATCGGAGCGGTGCTCATCTCCTTGGGTCACATTTCAATAAGTCTCTCGTCTTTAGCACACACGAGGGTAACTTTCTTTGTTGGGCTGATTCTGATTGTACTAGGTACCGGACTGCTCAAGCCGAACATCTCAGCGATCGTCGGCGATCTGTATCCTGAAGGCGGTGCGCGACGTGATGCGGGCTTCTCGATCTTTTATATGGGTATTAACGCCGGAGCGGTTTTCGGGCAATTGATTACCGGTTTTCTCGGCGAGAAAGTCGGCTGGCATTTTGGATTTGGTGCGGCTGGCGTTGGAATGTTAGTTGGCGTGGCGGTATTTGCAGTCCGCTCGAAAACGACGTTGGGCAATCTTGGAATCGAACCCTCGCGAAACCCCGATCCGGTAAAACAGAAACGGCAGGAACTTACAATTAAGCTGGCGCTGGCTCTGGGCTTGGGCGCGCTTGCTCTGGTAGTGGTCCTCGCAGCGCT
>DASWQK010000596.1:0-14312 GCA_036403735.1 Pyrinomonadaceae bacterium | reverse complement strand
AAATTCTTACACGAAACTGCAAACAGCGAAGCAACGGTGAGAAGCAATATCGGAGATAGGCATGCGTTAACATCCATTGTAATTGCAGCGCACTTGTGAGGACGCAGAGAAACACAGAGATACGTAGAGCAACACCTTGTTTAGGACTGGCAGTCATGAGGTCAGGGGTTCGATCCCCCTCGGCTCCACCAAAGTTTTTTGCCGCGTTCTATTCACCCTTCGCATTCCCATTAAGGATTTCGCGATAGTAAGAGAGTAGATCCTGAACGGTCTGTTCGGGCGCAAAGTCCTGAGCTCTGATTTGGGCAGCCTTTCCAATTTCCTTCAGTCGCGGATCATTCCAAACAGTATTAATTTTTTCAGCTAATTGTCCAGGCTCGTTTGGCGCGACCAGAAAACCGTTCTCGCCGTCCGTGATCATTTCCTCGAAGCTCGCCCCACGCGTTCCGATGATTGGTTTGCCGAGGCTCATCGCTTCCAGGCACGCGTTCGGAAGGTTGTCCATCAACGAAGGCAAAACCACGAGGTGTGCTCGGTCGATGATCGGATACAGTTGCGGATGAGGCAGCTTATCCATAATGACAATCCGATCCGCATAACGCGAGAGCAATGAACGCGCATATTCGGCCATCGACGGCGCGACCGCAGATTTCATATCCCGTCCAGCCAATGCGACAACAATCTCATCGTTGTGTGCCAGCGCGTTTTCGAGTGCCTGACACAAAACCTGAAACCCTTTTCGCAATTCGAAGCGGCCGAAAAAAAGCAGATACTTGCGGCCCTTCAAGTCCTGGTCATAAACCGAGTAATCCCAGTCATGTGTCTCCAGAAAAATGGGGGTCCGAATGACGCGAACGCGTCCAATTCCCGCTTCCACTCTCAGCGTTTCTCTCAGCGTGTTACTGGGCGCAAAGATGTGCTGGCTCAGGCGCGCCTGAAGCTTCTCGAGCAGCTCGACGGTTTTGAAATCGAGTCTTCGTTCAATCCTGAGATCGTTCCATCCCGTCTGATACGAAGATGCGCGCAGCACGTGCGGGACCTTCAGAAGCAGGATGGAAACCAGCCCGCAGTAGGGACAGTTGGGAAATTGTGCGATGTGAAAAGGTTTTTCGACGCTGAGTTGTTTCAGCTTTCGATAGACGGTCGCGCTGAAGCCGAGTAAATAAATACTCGTCGCCATTCGGTAGCGCGTGACGCGAGAAAGTTGATGCCATCGTCTACCGACGATCACCCGGTGCACCGTGACGCCTTCATGCTTAAAAGACGACTCGTCGATTTCGGATCGGGTAATGACGTGAACATCGTGTCCCAGGTCAGCAAGGGCCCGCGCAACACGATGAAGATAGTTTGCAATGCCGCCGTCAAAATAGTTCTCGGTGACGTACTCGACGGTGGCAAAAGCGATTCGCAGCTTTTCTTCAGGCATGGCTCGACGGCAAATGGAAACTATGGAAGTCCGTAAACGGCGCCGTCATCCAGACGCAGCATGAGCGGCATTTTATACGTGTCTCCTAACTCTTCAGGTCGCGGCAAGTAATAGCGCCAGGTGATTCTGTCGAAAAGGACTATCACCGCCCGGTTCTGCATGACGTCGTTATTGAGCGTCGCCATTTGCCGATCAAAGTCTCGATTGATTTGCCAACTTACCGGATCGATTTTAGCTGGCAGACGCACTGCTTCTTTTCCGCTTAAGAAAGCGATGACATCGACGCCGTTCGAGTAAATGGTTCGCTGGCCGGCCGATCGCTTTAGGAAATCAATCGTAGCTGAGTCGGCCCATTGCCGGCTGGCATAACCGCTTCCGTTTTGATGGCGCTGAATGATGTATGGCAGAGCACGTGAGGCATTAGCGCTCGCGAACACAAGCAGCATGGTGCAGAAACTTCGCCACAGCAATTTGCTGCTCACGGACTTCGCAACCTGATAAACCGCGATCACGGCGAGCACGTTTACGAAAACGTAGAACGGCGCCAATTCTCGAACGTCCAATTCAGCGGCAGGACTGACAAACGTGTTATAGGTCAGCAGGAACAAAACATAGACTGCGGCAAATGCCATCGTGATCAGAGGCGCTGCAGTCTGCCAATGTGGTTTTGATTTTTTAATCGCCAGACCGGCGAACACAATGACGAGGCCACCTGCTAAGGCAAGCAAGATCGCTCTCAATCTGAAAGGGGCGCTCCACGGCATCCAAAACACCAGCAGCGAATTAATCAACATGCCGATATCGGATTTGCCGGGCAGATGGAATGCAAGTGATCGATCGGTAGCAGAGTTCGCCAGAAGAATGTTGCGGATCAGCCACGCGGCCATCAGGCAACCGGACACCGCAATCAAGAGCAGCGAGTCTTTGATGCGATCGCGAAGGCGGCCGCCGCTCAGGAAAAGAACCGCCAGAATCATCGACGGTATGATCGTGACTCCGAGGTAACGGGTCATCAGGGCCAGGCCGGCCGATAGTGATGCGCCGATCAAAAGGAAGTAGTTCGGCTTTGCAACGTGCATCAAAAGCAAAACAAAAGCTGACAGGCAAAAAACTATGAATGGCGATTCCGACCAGGCCATCGTGTATATATTCCAGATGTCAGCCGAGGTCCCAAACAACAAGATTGAACTGAGTGTCGCCGTCACTGAACCTTCGGTGGCCAGGCAAGTGAAAATGCCAAGCAGAAAAACTGTGGCCGCCATCATCAGGACGTGAAACCACTTTGCGCCGCTCGCGGCAGGTAAACCCAATTTGATAACGGCGGCAACCAGGGCAGGATACGCAGGCGGAAAAATCGTCAGAGGGGCGCCGGCCGGTGTCAACGGCGTGTAATGTGAACTTATCGTGATCGCACCCTTACCGGTGGCAATGCTGTCAGCGGCGCCGAGGTATACAAGTGAATCGGCGCTGATGCCCACTCCGCTTGACATGGACCAACAAGAGACGATGGCGACAAAAATCGAGGCGCACGCGGCACTCAGAATGGCCGCACGTTTCCGTGGTGATCGTGGCGTAGTGTCTCGCAATGGATAACGACTGCTACTCTTCAGTTCTGATGATTTCCGGCTAATCATAGCTCAGGGCGCCTGATTGGCCCACCAGTCTTGACCGGCCTGAAGGTTTACCGATAGACTCCGATCTTCTATTCGAAACCTGCACTTCAGTGCGATACGCCGCCTGATGAACCACCCGGCAAATAACGCAATTTCAACAGTTTTCGAGTCCTCATCCGCCAAATCTGCCCTGGAATTTCCCAAGCACGCGCGGCAACTGCCGGCCGAGCCGGTAACCAGAATTCAACCGCCAAGATTCTGGGAAAGAATAGATTTCGCGGAGCTCTGGGCACAGCGTGAAGTTCTCTACTTTTTGATGTGGCGCGATCTGAAAGTTCGTTACAAACAAACAATCCTCGGCGCCTTATGGGTTGTCTTACAGCCTGTTTTGATCACGGCGATTTTCACGATTTTCCTTGGCAAGCTCATGCGCGTGCCATCCGACGGCATACCCTATCCGGTTTTTGCGTACGCCTCCTTGTTGCTCTGGACGTTTGTTTCGAACGCGATCCTCAGCAGTAGCTACAGCCTCGTCGCCAACGCGCAGATTATCACGCGAGTTTACTTTTCGCGTTTGCTGATACCGGCGGCAACAATCGGCGTGCGAATCGTCGATCTCGTCATAGCTTCATTCGTTCTAATAGCGTTGATGCTTTACTATCACGTGCCGCTCAGCTGGAGCATGCTGATGTTCCCAGTCTTCGTCGTCCAGATCGCTGCTCTCACCTTCGCGCTAGGTGTCCTCGGAGCGTCGTTGAACGTTCGCTACCGCGACGTTGGCACCATCCTGCCGATTCTGCTACAGGCCTGGATGTTTCTTTCTCCGGTGGTCTATTCGTCGAGCATCTTGCCGCAAAGATCGCGGTTTCTTTACTCATTGAATCCACTGGCGGGGATCATCGATGGCTTCCGTGCATCGTTATTCAATCTTCCGTTTCAATGGCTCAGCATAATCATCGCGGCCGTTGTCACTCTGCCTCTACTGATTTTGTCGATTCTTATTTTTCGACGAATGGAGAGTACGTTTGCCGATGAAGTTTGACGCCGGCGAGTGTTTGCCTGGCGCGCGTTTATTCTCATCACCGCATTCTGCCTAATGAGACCAATTATCAAAGTCGAGAAACTCGGAAAGCGGTATTACCTCGGGCCGCGGGAAACCGTTCCGCCAACGTTGCGCGAGGCGATCAAGAATTCGTTCGGCACGAAGGTCAAACTGATCTCGCGCCCCCACGGCGATCGTCATCCATCCGTCTGGGCCTTGAAAGACGTCAGCTTCGAAATCCGGCCCGGAGAAGTTGTGGGAATCATCGGCAGCAACGGCGCCGGCAAGTCGACCCTGCTTAGAATTCTGGCGCGAATCACCAGACCAACCGAGGGTAAAGCCGACCTGTTTGGCCATGCGGGCAGTCTGCTTGGGGTGGGAACAGGTTTTCATCCGGATCTGACCGGCCGCGAAAACATTTACCTGAACGGCGCGATCCTGGGAATGAATCGCAGTGAGATCACGCGCAAGTTCGATGAGATCGTAGCCTTCGCTCAAGTGGAAAAGTTCCTCGATACGCCGGCTAAACGATATTCCAGCGGCATGTATCTGCGTTTGGGGTTTGCGATCGCGGCGCACCTTGAGCCAGACATCCTGCTGCTCGACGAAGTGTTAACGATCGCTGACGCGTCCTTTCAGAAAAAGTGTTTGGAGAGGGTTAAGATTGCCAGCGAGGGTGGAATGACCATTCTATTCGTGAGCCACAATCTAAGTTCTGTCAGGCAAGTGTGCTGTCGCGTCTTTCATTTCGATTCGGGTGGAATCCAGGGCGAGGGCAAACCGGAAGCGGTTATCACAAACTATCTGAAACAAGTTTCCGCGGAGCCAACATATTGAGTTTCCCTGGGCCGCGCGGACCAATCGCAAGCTCGTAAGCCGGCTCAAACCATCAGCATTATGAGTGCGCGCTCGATTTAGTCGCGACTCCATGACGCCACTCGCTTAGACTTTCTCTCAAACTTTCAACGAGCGCGCCCGAGTCTTCGTCACGGGTGTCGCCGGAATTAATATCGTAAAGCACTTCCTCACGGCCTGTGGCCCGTTCATGAAAAGTAACCATACCTACGTCTGCATTCTTGCGAGCCAGTAGATACGGCGGCCGGCAAACCGAATGCGACGTTTGATGCATTCCGGTGGCAAAGCTATCGTGGCCGGGAATGTTCTCTCCTGATTTGATCTGACTGCAGCGCGAAACTCCCGACAACCTGAAAGAGTGTTTCAACTCCTGAATGTCCATGATTGTCGGAAACAAATCGACGAGATCGAAAACGCCGTTGATGCGGGTGCCACTCCTGGCTCTAGCTTGTTTTGGCAGCTTCATGATCAGCGGCACGTGAAGAGTGTCCGGCGCCAGCAGAAAGTGATGATAAGGAATTGTTGGGTTGTAGAGAATCTCTCCGTGTGGCGCGGTGACGATGATCAGGCTCTGATCGTAAAGATTTTGATCTCTGAGATAGCTGGTTAGCCTCTTCACTTGCTCGTCAAAATAGCTGACTGTGCTCAGATACATGTCGAGCGGATAGCGGAAGTCAACGACGCCGGAAAGCCAGGACATGATATCCGACTCAGTCCTCTCAAGCAGCTTAATCACCTCTTTCAGCCATCGGACCAACGGATCAGACACGTAGCCGGCCCGCATCTGTTCGGTTTGTTCCGAAAGCCATTCTCCGAATTCATTTGGCGATCGACCTTGCGTGGCTCGCGTTCCCAGGTTTACCAGGTGTTCCGCCAAGTCGGGAGGGTAATCACTCCGACCCATGAGGACCGCCGCTGTGTCTTCCAGGATATCGAGCACTTCAGCTACAGGCCCGTGTTTTTCGAGTAACGGCATGGCCGCGCCGATGATCAGCGCGGACTCAACCGATCGTATTCTGTCGATTTCCGATCGCAGATATTCGCGGCTGTGATCTGTCGGATCGCCGCTGTAATACATCGAACCGAAAGGCGCGGGCGCCATCGAAGGCGGATGCACATCAAAGTACTGCAACCAGCAAAAGCATGACTGGTCAGGACGGTTTTCAAACGCCCGGATGAATTGTCGCGAGGTTAAGCCGCCATCCTGCATGGGGTTTGAAAACGTCGGCAGCACTTCATCGAAAACCTGATCGAGGTGGTTGTTACGGCCGGAGATCTCACGAGAGCTCGCCGCGAACAGCGTGTGATAACCGTGAGATTGCAGCCCGCGCGGAAGGCTGACGTGCGAGACGGGAAACGGCTGCCACTCGCGAGTGACGCCATGTTCGTGCGGGTAGTGGCCGGTCAACATTGAAACGTAAGAGCCGAATGTCATACATGACTGGGACCAGGCCTGCTCAACGAGGACGCCTTCTGCCGCTAATCGATCGATGCCTGGCGTCTGCACGGTCGGATGGCCATAACAAGCGAGATAGCGCGCGGCTAACGCATCGGCCGTGATCAGGAATATGTGCGGATGGGGATCGCGCCGCGCGGGCGCGGTGCTTTCGGAAAGCTCATGAACAATTCGTGGGTTAGCCCAACCGGCCCAGGCGTATTCGGTCGAACGGCGCCAACCAACTTGAGTTTGCAAGACGATGCGAATTGATTGGCCTTGAAAGCGGGCCAGGTCAAGTTCATGTCGATGCCAGCCACGATCCGCTTTGCGCCTGCGTGGCTGCAGCGTTGTCCGGAAGATAACTTTTCGCTCTGAGGTTGTGGCAACGCTGATTGTGAATCGGACTGCATTTTTGACGTGCGGCCAGGCAACTTGCTTGATTCCACAGCCGAACGAAAGCATAGCGTGCTGGCCGATAGTGATCGATGGAAACGTGATGCTCGAAGGAGGATGTTGAAAAACCGCGGTTTCAGTTTCGCGTCCGAGGCTCATCTGCTCGACGTGCACGCAATCCTCCGCCGGAGAATCGATCGCCGAGGTTTGGAGCAGGTCGACTAGGTATTCTGTGCGCTGCATCGTCGGGCAGAATAAACCTCTTGATATATTTCGAACAGTTCGCGCGCGTTGTCATCCATGCTTTTGATTGAAGTGTCGGGTTGAAGACGCGCCGGAGAGAATGACGCAATCGCGTCGGCCCACGCTTCGATATCGCCGGGGGCAATCAAACGACCATTCACACCGTCTTTGATCGAATTCGCCAGCGTGCCAATGTTGCTGGCGAGCACCGGTAATCCCGTGTACTGCGCCGCCTTGACGACCAGCGGCTCATTCTCGTACCAGAGCGCAGGCATAGCGAGCGCATCCGCGCCGGCAAGCACGCGGCCCATTTCGTTCACGGGAAATGTTCCCAATAACGTCACGCGTCCATCCCCAGCCGCGAGCTGTTTAAGAGAATCAAGATACGAGTTTGACCCACTCGCATCTCCGTAAATCGAAAGCCGCACCTTCACGTCAGGCCGGCGTGCAAGCGCCTGCAAGAGAACATGCGCCCCCTTGTGGTGAACAAGACTGCCGACAAAAACTAATTCCATTACTCCCGATGGAGAACGGTATCCCGGCTCTAATCCTTCGGTTTCAACTCCATGGTGCAGAACTTGAATTTTTCCTGGCGCATAACCGTTGCGCACATACATATCTTTTTGAAAATTGGACAACGCGATAACCCGGTCCGCGCGCTCAACAGTCTCTTCCAAATAGTTCTGCCGCGTTCGAATCGCATTGAGGTCGCGCCAGAAACGTGGCGCTCGATCTCGCCATATCGTCGAGCCGGCGCTGGACATCAGTTGCAAGAGCGGCGCGGGCAGGTTGCGCAACCGGCTTGAGCCGAAGCCGTGCATGTCATGCTCGCATCGCAAACAATCGAGATCATGCGCCGGCCCCGCGCAAAGCTGTTGGTTCCACCGCAGCAGTGTATGTCGCGGACAGATGAACCAGTAATCAGCCAGCGTTAGAATGACCGGCACTCCATCGTCATAACACAGCTTCAATGCTGCCCCGGACAGCTTCATGACATGCAGCGCGTGAACCAAATCAGGTTGGGCGACTTCGAGCACTGGCCGCAGGAGTTCGACCACCTGCCCGTTGTCGTATTCAGCGCGCGCCGGGTCACGCGCCCGACTCAAATTGTAGTGAATCTCAGTTACCGGGACGCCTTCATGTTCGGTTGCTACACTTCTGTAATCGACAGGATCGAGCGAAGCCGACTCAACATAGGTGATGACGCGAACCAGGTGACCGGCGCGCTGCGCGCGAACGGCTAAGCCGTGCGTGTAGACTTCTGTTCCGCCCACATGACGCGGCAGATACTGATGTGTCAGATAAACTATGCGCAAGAATGAATGCGAATACGTCGAGCGGTAATAGTAAACAACCAACCACGCGCTGGAGCAAGGGCACATTCCCACCGATGTTTCTCCGGTTTGCTTCTTTCAGAGCTCGCGACAGGGCGGGCTCGACGCGTCTGATTCAGTGTAGAATGTCGGCGAATTCAATCCGAATCAAAATCAAGCTATTTTACCAAACCGGTTCTGCGCAACTTGTACAGAACATTTGTCATGCCGAGAGTCAGCGTAATAATTCCAACTCACGATCGACCACAGTTGCTGACCCGCGCGGTTGATAGCGCCCGCGCCTCAGCTGTGGATGTCGAGATAATCGTCGTTGATGATGCATCGAGCGACGGAACCGCCGCGGCGTGCGCGCAGCTCACGGGAATTAAGTATGTGCGCGCCGAGCGAAATCAGGGAGTTGCCGGCGCTCGCAACATTGGAATTTTCGAGAGCACGGCGAAGTATGTCGCATTTCTCGATGATGACGACCTGCGACTTCCGGGCTCCCTGGATATGCAGGCTGATCTCCTCGATCAACATCAGAATGCGGGTTTCGTCTGCGGCGCAATGATCATGGCCGATCAGGATTATCAGCCTAGCGGCGAGATAGTTCGTGCGCGTCACGCCGGCGGCGACGCGTTTTGGGAACTGCTCGAGCTGGATTTTCCGGTGATGCCGTTGTGTACGCTCATCCGCAAAGATTGTTTTTCGAAAGTCGGCTTACTAAATCGCCAGGTCACCAGCATCGATGATTGGGATATATTCACGAGGATTGCTGAACTGTATTCCGTGATTGTCGTTGACGAGCCGGTTGGAGTTTATCGTCAACCTACCCCTTTTTCGGGGCAAGGCTCGTCAGCGCGGGCAATTCAACTTCAGCTCGCGACACGTCATCAGCTAAAACTTCTGCGGTTGCCCCGAGCTGCTGCCGCTCCGTTGAAGCAGCGTCGTGAGATTCGCCGGCGAGCAATCAGGCGCGTTTCCGAGAACCTGGTTTGGAACGCTGGCGCGAAATATTTGCCGCAGGGCCGTTTTTCGCCCGCGCTCGCAAACGTCGCCGTCGCGCTCAGACTCGATCCGCTGATCGCAGTTCGTCCGAACGGCTACAAGACCGTAGCGAAGAAGTTAATCGAAAAAATGGGAGTCCGATAATTTGTGCGATGGGACCACGACCGGTTTGTTTTTTGCTATGAGTGTCGCGTTTGATTGTCGCATTCGCGCCCAGTTCTAATGCCCAAAGCCAGCATCATCATCACCACGCATAATCGTCCCCACCTTTTGCCTCGGGCTATCGCCAGCGCGTGCGCATCCGGCCAGGACGTAGAAGTGATCGTCGTTGATGACGCCTCATCAGACGAAACCGCCAGCATTTGTCAATCGACTCGCGGGATTACCTATGTACGCCTGGATCGCAATCAGGGCGTGGCCGGCGCGCGGAACGTTGGGCTGGTTGCCAGTCGCGGTGAATATATAAGTTTTCTCGACGATGACGACGTGCGCCTGCGCAATTCACTTGATGAACAGATTGAAGCGCTTCGGCAAACGCCCGAAGCGATGCTCTGTTACGCCAAAGCCATACCGGGAGTGGCGAGCGGCAAAAAGAGTGAGCCGTATCCTTCCCACTGTCCACAAGGGGACATTTTTTGGAAGTTGCTGGTTCGCAACTTTATTCCCTGCGGCACTGTGGTGGTGCGGCGAGCGTGCGTTTCTCGAGTCGGTCTGCTGGACGACAGCATCCCAGGGATCGACGATTGGGACATTTGGATTCGTATAGTTGAGCTCTTTCCGGTCATAGCGATGGAAATGCCGGTGATAATCTGGCGCCAGTCGACGCCGGCTTCAGCTCAAGGTAGTTCCCGCACAGTCGAGTTGATTGCGCTCGGCCGCAGACGCTTTCGGGATCACTGGATGAAATTGCCGCGAGCGGTGAATGCCACGCGAGCGGAGCGACATGAAGCGTGGCGCGCTTTTTCCCGAAACATTGCCGAACACCTCACGTGGGAAACCCTGAGCGCTCTGCGCCAGGGGCAAGCGCGTCGGGGGCTCACCAGTGCGCAAACCCTCTTGCGACTACACCCGGGCGCGCTCTTGAGCGTGCTCCGCCGCTGGACGCGTGCTTCAACGATCATTACTCTCATGACAGCTGGCACAGGCCGGAACGATCTCGCCAATGCGAAAACACGCTTCAAACAAATTCGATCCGATGCACCCCGACAATGAAAATCATTCTCTGTAAGAGCCATCTGGACGGGCCGATTAGCGGCGCCGACGAAACACTAGTTACTTACGCTGCCCAGTTGCAAAAAGCCGGCGAATCCGTCTCGGTGCTGCTCATGTATTTGCACGCGGAAGAAGATCAATACTATCAGCGCCTGTTGGAGTCGGACGTTCCGGTTTCGTGGATTGCTTCAAACCTGGCACAGAATTCTTTGGGCGCCGGCCGCAAGCTGGCCGCCCTGATGTTTCAAAACTTCCCCGGTTCCAAGCCTTTCGTGCGGCGTAAGACTCAACCGATGCTCTCGGCGATGGCCAACAGCTACTATCAGGATTCCCGCAAGTTCCTCGAGCGTGAAAAGCCGGATGTCGTGCATGTGATGACGCCGAACGCGGGAGCTACCGTGATGATTCGCGCCGCGCATGATGCCGAAATTCCTGTCATTTATCAGGAACTCGGCATTCCCTATCATCCACCGGAATTTGATTACTATGGCGAGTTTACTTCGGTGCTGCCATTGTGCTCGGAGGTAGCAGCCCTCTCGCCGCGGTTGATCGAGCACTGCCGAAACAAACTTCCTTCATGTCGCTCACTTTCAGTTTTGCCGATCATGTCGCAGGAGTTTTCTAACGGCAACGGTCACGCGCCACACCACACGGACGGAAAAATTACTTTCGGGTTCGCGGCCCGGATCGAAAAGCTCAAGGGACCGCTGGTTTTGATCGAAGCGCTGGGAATTGTATGCCGGCAAGAATCAAGTATCTTCGTGAACGTTGCGGGCGATGGTTCACAACGTCACAACATCGCGGCGCGGGTTAAAGCTCTGGATGTTGCCGGCCACTATCGCTACCATGGCGTTTACACTCATCCTGAGGAATGCCGCGCCTTCATGAACAGCCTCGATGTTTTTGTCATGCCTTCGTTCACAGAGGGCACTCCAAACAGCGTGGTCGAAGCAATGGCGTGCGGCAAACCGATCATCGCGTCAGCCGTTGGCGGTGTCCCGGATATGGTTGGCGACGATGCAGGATTGCTGGTGACGCCCGGCGACGAGCACGAGTTGGCTTCGGCAATGTTGCTGTTGGCGCGTGACAGCGAATTGCGAAAGCGGATGGGCATCGCGGCGCGGCAGCGATATTGCGAACTCTTTTCACCAAAAGTCGTGATGCCATTGATGCTGGACATCTATAGCCGCGTGGTCAGTAACCGGCATTCACTCCAGGCAGGCGGCAACGGAAAGCTGCACCCATGGGCGTGTGTGTGAGCTGGGAATTGTGAAATCGCTGTTCAACGAATCTCAACCGCATTCCTCTTCGGCTGCCAATCCTACGCAACTCCGCACCACGTCGATCGAGTGGTTAATCGCGGCGGCGCTTTTCGCATCGACCACCCTGGTCGTCGTCTGGCAAAACGCGCACGTTGCGGTGCTGTGGGATCTGAGTTACGTCCTCGATAACTCGTATCGGATCGCACTCGGTCAAATTCCTTATCGCGATTTTCCCTTCGCGCATCCGCCGCTTACCTTTTTAGTCCAGGCCGCGATCATCAAACTCAGCGGACGAGTATTCTGGCACCACGTTGCCTACTGTGCTTTGGTTGGTGGAACCGGAACATTTTTGACGTGGCGCATCTTGCGCCGAATCCTGGCTGACGCAAAACACCAGAGATCAATCGCGCTTCTCTTGAGTCTTCCGCTGGTTCCTCTGGGTATCTACTCGGTCTTTCCGCATCCGTTTTATGATCCGGATTGCACGTTAGCGATTCTTGTCGGCCTCATTCTGCTGGTGAACCTGGGCCGGAGGCCACGGTCGATTCTAATTCCAATCATGACCGGCGCTGCTGTCGTCATTCCCCTATTCGTTAAGCAAAACACCGGACTTGCGTTTCTCTCGGCCACGTCTTTCTCAATCATCGCCTTAATAGTTTGGCAGGGAATGCGACGTGAACCAATCCGTCATTATTTGATCACGCTGTTTTCATCATTGACCACGCTGGCAATCGCAATTGTTCTCATTCATCGCGCCGCCGGTCTGGGAAATTACTGGCAATGGACCATTCGATTCGCGGCCGAGCGGCGCACACCAGCGCGCGGAGAGATGCTCGGCATTTATGCGGACAAAATGATTCTGGGGTGGCTCGCATTCATCGTTGCCGGCATCGTGTTGTTCTGGCTGAATCGAAACCGGAACAAGCTGTTACTGATTTTGACGGCGACGTTGGTTTCAGTCCCTTTTATTTGGCCGGCGATCTATTTGCTGCGCGATTCTGATTCGTCAGAGCGAGCCGATAGATTAATTAACATCTGGCCGGTCCTGCTGATTGTTTGTTTCATCTCAGCCCTCGTCACCATTCGCCGGCGCAAAGGAATCTCGCAACTTTTACCGTTCGTCGTCATCTCGGCAATTCACGGTTGCTTCATGTCGCAACAGCTTTGGGGATCGACGTACGCCATCTGGCCGCTGTTGATGATTCTGATCGCGATGACGCTGGCAGATCTTTCAGCAACATCTATCCGTCTGGACGCAGGACTTGTCCTGCGACCAGATGGGCGGACAAGTCCGCCCTCCAAACAATCGATTGATTCCAGGTGGTTGCCGCTAGCCCTCACGACAGTGATCGCTTTTTCGCTCACGATCGCCGGGGCGTTCTATGTCCGCTCTCATGAGCGTTTGAGCTATGCCAATCTCGACGAGGGTGAACTGCAGCGGGCGACGCTGCCGCAGTTGAAAGGACTGTCGACGCGCGGCGACTGGATTCCAAATTTCGAAGCGCTGGTTCGCTATTCCGACACGAATATTCCTCCGGACGCGGGAATTTTGCTTCTGCCGGGCGAAGATGCTTTTTACTACGCGACCGGACGCAAGCCACAGTTCCCGGTCCTGCTGTTCGATCACACCGTCAACCCTTATTCGCCTGAGCAGATTCGGGAAATCTGTCGCGAACGAAACATCACCTGGCTGATCGTGAAGCAGGATCTGCAGAACGAAGAAGACGCCGTCGATGAAGAGAAGGATCGAATCACTGCAGCGCTCGAAGATGATTTTGAGCAAATCGAGTCGCTAAAGAATTACGACATCTATCGAAGGCTCGATCCTAATGCGAAGAAGGATTCGGATGACGACGATGATGATGACGGCAAACCGTAATCGCTGTCCTGGAGTTGTGCCTGACTGGCGGGCTGAGTTAGCTCGACGGCCCCGGGCTTTCATTCACACCTCGCTTCAGTGAGCGAGGTGGTCCTGGCGGCAATCGAATTGGCTAACCGTTTCAACGGTTTCCAAATTCGAAGCCGTTCAAGCGGCTGTCACACTAGCATGGCCCGCGGCGCACCTCGCTGAAGCGAGGTGTGAATGAGAAGTCATCACGACATTAACCTCGGTTGCGGAATCAACCGGTCGCTGCTCTAATTATTCTTTCACTGGAAGCTTAATCCTTCGACACCTCAATCAATGCAAGCGCAAGACTACGCCTATCTTTACGAGCTTGAAGAAAACTTTTGGTGGTTCCGAGGGATGCGTGAGATCAGCAAAGTCCTGCTCGATCCAATTTGCGCCAAGGCCCACGAAAGAGAGGTCCTGGATGCTGGGTGCGGAACCGGAGGAATGCTCTCCTGGTTAACTCAATATGCCGGAAATCGCCGCGTCGTCGGCATCGATCTCTCACAAATCGCGCTTGAGTTCTGCCGCGAACGCAATCACCAACAGTTGACGCAGGGCTCGATTGCGCAGCTACCATTCGCTGACTCAACTTTTGATCTGGTGACCAGCTTTGACG
>DASWQK010000595.1:0-6299 GCA_036403735.1 Pyrinomonadaceae bacterium | reverse complement strand
GTTGTTTCTGGCTTCTGATGACTCTAGTTTCGTCACGGGTATCGAACTGTTTGTTGACGGCGGCAGAGCCCAGATCTGACCGAAAGGGCGGAGACTCTTATAACGGGATCGCTTCGGAAGGCCCGAGCGACGACGTTGCGTTATAAATAAGGAGCAAAGATATGCAATCCAAAAAGGCCATAATGACTTCAAGACGGGAGTTCGTTTCGAATGCCCTTGGAGTTGCTCTCGTAACGGCCTTGACTTGGCAAGCCCGAGCTGACCAAGCCCGTTCGATTCACGGACAATCCGAGAGCAGTGCCTCCAACTCTGGAAGTACAACTCAAAACAGATCTTTGAGGTGGGATGTGTTCCTGTCGCCCAGCATACCCGCTATCGCGATCGATTTGGCTCCAGGCGAAAAAGAGCGGCCGTGGCCCCCTATTTCGTCAACGCTTATTTCTGGGGAGCGCGATGCTGTCCTGGTCGACAGCCCTATTACGGTCGAGCAGGCTCGAGCCCTAGCGAATTGGGTTGTGGCGAGCGGAAAGAATCTGACGACGATCTACGCGACCCATGGCCACGGCGATCATTTCTTTGGCGCCAGTACGGTTCTGGAGCGATTTCCAGGTGCCCGTTTCGTCGCGCGGCCGGAGGTCATTAAGGTTATGCGCCAGCAAGCATCGCGAGAGTCTCTCGCTACATTTTGGAATCCGCGTTTTCCCGGCCAGATTTCCAGCCACCTTGTGATCGCGGAAGAGCTATCTGGAAACATCATTACCTTGGAAGGCCACGATTTAGTAAGTGTGCCACTCGGATTCACCGACACTGCTAGCACAACCTGCCTTCACGTTCCGTCAATCGGTTTGATCGTTGCGGGTGATGCCGCCTACAACAGCGATCATCTGCATCTGTCAGAGTCGCCAGATCAGCAAAAGCGCCAAGAGTGGATTGCTGCCCTCGATAAAATGGAGTCGCTTAAGCCACGCGCAGTAATAGCCGGGCACAAGCGCGTTGGGAACGATGATAGCCCTCGGATCATAGGAGAAACCCGGAAATATATTCGCGATTTCGAACGCCTTGCCATGCAGACGACGACCGCGCAAGAACTATATGACGAAATGCTGAAGATGTACCCTGATTGGATCAATCGAGGTGCGCTCTGGAGTTCAGTGCGTGCCCTAAGAAGTTAATCCGTTCTGTCGGGCCTTCGCGCGATCAAACCTGCTAAAGTGGAACTAGTGAGCCGATGGAGATCGCAATCCTGGATGACTACCAGATGTTGCATTATAAATAGCAGATTAGTCGCCTCTCTCAGAGAGGGCGAGATTACTGTCTTTAGCGACCACGTTGCAGATCCATCCACTCTTGCCGAGAGGCGAGAGCATGAGGATCGATACTAACAATATCGCGCAGAAACCAAGCGTCGGATAGACAACTCCGCCGAGAGCCCGCAGAGGTGGGTGTTCTGATTCACGGACGTCAGGCTGTCTAAGGTGAATTCGCCAGTTTGCTTTCTGCCGTTCGAATGTTGTCCAGCATTCTAGTACCTGCCTCGTAGCTTTCAGCTTCCGAGATTTCGCAGTTGCGAAACAAGCTAGGTTGTTCGTCAGATATTCGGTCTAGATGATCTCGATCTAGAAGGTCCTAAGGACGTGAAATCATCCCAAGGACCGTCCCCCAAACGTCCCCCAGCGGTACGCAAATCAGGCAACGCATGCACGGTATGCAGCGCATGCACGTACATTTTTTCTGAGCGATGTTGTAAGTATTGAAAATAAAGGATCGAAAATTCAGATTCCCAAGCTGGTAATACGGGTTCGATTCCCGTCGCCCGCTCCATGTTTCCTCAGTAAATCTTAAACGCAAACGATATTTCAGGCATGGTTCTGGTAGCGCCGGCCGCCTACCCGGATAAGGGCGAGAACAAACTGATTCGGGCGGCCATGAACGCTCCCATCATTGGTGACCTGGGGCTGTTACTTGGAAAACCGTTGGTAGCCCGGCGGATGTTGAAGCAGGCTTTAGCTCAGGCCTTCTATCCACAAGCCGTGCCTAATAATTACTTGAAGATCGCCAGTTCTTTGTGGCTTGGGAAGAAACAACTCAAAGCATATATCGAAGACGAATGGACCCTAAACGATAGTTTGAGAAGAATGAGTCAGCAATATTCAGACATTAAGGTTCCGGTTGTGATTATTACCGGTGATGAAGACAAGATCGTCTCGGCGAAGGAAAACGCATATCGACTGCAAACGGTGATTCCCGGATCGCAACTGATCAAACTCAAGAATACAGGCCACGAGATTCCACAGACGCATCCTGAGAGTATTTATTCAGCTTTAATCTTGATTTCGCAATGACCTTCGTGCGCTCAAATTCACTCTCAAGGAGGCCTGTAGGACTGGGATAACCCGCTTCAATATTCCCGATTAATCACCGTCGGCGATCGCGCTAACCTGCGCGCACAATTGTGCCTTGGTAAATAGGAGTCGTAATGGAAAAGATGAAAGCGAATGTCTTTCACGGAAAAGACGATATTCGCGTGGAAGAAGTAGAACTCCCACGCGCGGGAATCGGCGAAGCCGTCATACACATTACGTTGACGACTAGCTTTCGAGTCTCGGCGTTTATTCCGGCAAGTTGCAGATTCCTTACGAGGCATTCGCCGCAGGCATTGGTGATCAGCGCATCGTCACGACGCTCTGCCCTGGCGGCAAGGAACGGATGCGCCGACTGATGGAAGTTGTGAGAAGCGGTCGCGTGGATCTAACGCCGCTGCTGACGCACTCCTTCCCTCTAGAAAGGATTGGTGATGACTACAAATTGTTCGGAGGACGGCTGGATGGTGTATTAAAGGTGACGATCAAACCCTAACTTACACGCGACCGATATCTGTTCTTAATCGATATCTATCAAGAACGGATACGCATTTTCTTCGGGCCAATCTGTTTGAATTTGTTGAGCCATTGGTTAGAATCACGAACTTCCAATATTCCCTTGCGTGGGCACAGAGAATGAACCTAAGTCGTCTCTCTATAAGAACGAACGAAAAATCGTCCCCAAACCGTCCCCCCAGCTATCCGCAAATCAGGCACTGCATGCACGTTGATTTTTTCTAGCCACCTTTAGTGATCGACACCTTTGCTTTTCCCTGTACTTAATCGTCCGCTCCTCAGCGCACTGAGGAAAGCGTCAATCGGGCGGCTTCAACTTGTAAGTATTCTTGCTATTGACACGGATGAGGTCTAGGAGTAAAGTGCGCAACCGTACTTTACCTTAACAACCCGCTCTTGCGTGTGACTTCCCAAGACTCACGGCAACAGCTCATCTTTTTTTCAGAGGTACTCAAGTGAATGACTCATCCCAAATACTCACAACCCTTAAGTGTCAGTTGAGTATTTGCGTGAAAGCGTTTATGGACCGGAGTATTTGGTCGCAAAAATAAAAGCTCCGCAGTCACGTAACGGTGACGGCGGAGCTACTCAATAACACAGCCTCTGCCGCAACTGGCGCAAGGATGCGTTCTGGGCGAGCCCATCTTAGCGCAAAAAGCGGCAAAGTCTCAACATCAAAGGCCGTTTCGTTTTGCGCATTCTCTATTCTCAACTCGATAGTTCCGGCGGGCGGCGCAGAGTGTTCTGCTGTCCGCGGTGCGATCGTTTCTTGCGAGCCACCCAATTCGCAAACTTCTGATTGGAAGTTGAAATCAGTCGGCGCTGCGCCTAACCGCGTAACGACATTCTCGTATCTTGGAGGTCTTAATCATGCCAGTTGCACCAACCTATCCAGGCGTTTACATCGAAGAGATTCCCAGTGGGGTGCGTACTATCACAGGAGTAGCAACTTCGATAACAGCGTTCATTGGCCGCGCGCTTAGCGGGCCTACAGATGAGCCAGTGACGCTCAACAGCTATGCGGACTTCGAAAGGATTTTCGGCGGTCTTTGGGTCGACAGCACTCTGGGCTATGCGGTACGCGATTTTTATCTCAATCGCGGCGCTCAGGCGATCATTGTGCGAATACACAACGGCGCTACGAGGGCGACAATCAATGTTCCGGCCGGGCTGACCTTGCGCGCGAAGAGTCCCGGCACCTGGGGTGAGAGGTTGCGCGTCCGCGTGGATTACAACACGCGCGACCCGCTCGATTCGACTCTCTATAACGTTACGGTGCGTAACACGACAACGGGAGCTGAAGAGCGTTTCCTGAACATCTCAACCGACGCCGCGTCACCGCGCAGTCTGGACAAAGTTCTGCGGCAGAACTCGGCGCTGGTGGACGTCTCCGGCTCTCCCCCCGCTGCGCGGCCCACAGATCATCCGGCAGTAGCGATCGGAGATCCTTTCGCGGACACCGCCCCGGCAGGAAGCTATGTTCAAGCGAACAACGACGGTGGCGACGGGGCCGTGCTCACCGATAACGAATATCAAGGTAGCCGCGCTGCCAAGACCGGCATTTACGCGCTGCTCAAAACGGATCTATTCAACCTCCTCTGCATTCCTCCAATCTCACGAACCACGGACATTGGGGGGGCTACGACGCTCACCGATGCTTTGGCCCTGTGCGTTGAGCGACGAGCAATGCTTTTGGTAGACGCGCCGCGCTCATGGACCACAGTTGCGAACGCGGTCAATGGAATTGGGTCGTTTCCGCTAAGTGGCAGCGATAGCCGCAACGCGGCGCTCTTTTTTCCGCGTCTGCGTCAGCCGGACCCAAGACAAGGCGGATTGGTGGACGACTTCGCACCGTGCGGTGCAGTCGCCGGCGTATTTGCGCGGACCGACACCCAGCGCGGCGTGTGGAAGGCGCCGGCCGGTTTAGATGCCTCTCTGAGCGGTGTACCGGAACTCTCCGTGTCACTCACCGATCCGGAGAATGGTCAACTCAATCCCCTCGGCGTCAATTGCCTGCGGGCTTTAGGCCTCCCGGGCCGAGTTGTCTGGGGATCGCGGACGCTCCGCGGCGCTGACCAGCTAGCTGACGAATGGAAGTACATTCCCGTCCGACGCACCGCGCTCTTTATTGAAGAGAGCCTTTATCGCGGGACTCAGTGGATAGTCTTTGAACCAAACGACGAGCCGCTCTGGGCGCAGGTTCGACTCAACCTCGGCGCCTTTATGCACAATCTTTTCCGGCAAGGTGCGTTTCAGGGCACGACGCCGAAAGACGCCTACTTCGTTAAGTGCGATAAAGAAACCACCACCCAGAACGATATCAACCTCGGAATCGTCAACATCATCGTCGGCTTTGCGCCTCTGAAACCTGCCGAGTTTGTAATCATCAAGCTTCAGCAGATGGCCGGGCAAATAGAAAGTTAAGGAGAAGAGACAATGGCTCAATTTAGCGTGAATACAAGTCCGCAGAGGTTCGACCCTTACAAGAACTTCAAATTTCGCGTCAAGTGGGACGGGAATTATGTGGCCGGCGTGAGCAAGGTCGGCGGCTTGAAGAAAACCACTGAAGTTGTGAAACACCGCGATGGCGGCGATCCCAGCAGTAGCCGCAAATCGCCCGGGCGCACGGAATACGAAGCCATCACTTTGGAACGTGGAGTCACTCACGACACGGAATTCGAAAAATGGGCCAATAAAGTTTGGAATTTTGGATCCGGTCTGGGGGCGGAAGTCTCGCTCAAAGATTTTCGCAAAGACTTCATCATCGAGGTCTATAACGAAGCGGGACAACTGGCGATCGCTTATAAGGTATTTCGCTGTTGGGTATCAGAATTCCAGGCGATGCCTGACCTTGATGCCAACGCCAACGCCGTGGCTATTCAGCATATTAAGTTGGAGAACGAAGGTTGGGAGAGGGACTATTCGGTGACCGAGCCGACCGAGCCGCAATTCACCGAGCCGTAGTCTTGAGTTAACCATGCGTGCCCTCTCAGCCTCAGAACTTTTGCGTGCGTGGGATCTGGGCCTGACCCAACGGCCGATCGAACGCGCGCTGACACTGCTGGCGACCACTCGTCCCGAGACACCGCTTGACGATCTCGCGAGACTGAGCATCGGTCAACGCGATGCCGGTCTGCTCTCGCTCCGCGAACAGAACTTCGGGCGGCAACTGGTCTGTCTGACGAACTGCACCAGTTGCGGCGAGCGCCTCGAACTCAGCTTTACGGTGGCAGACTTAAGAGTCGCACCCGATGTCGCCGCACCCACGGAGTTCTCGGTCACGGTAGATAATTACGAAGTGGAGTTTCGTCTGCCGGACAGTCTTGCTCTTCTGGCTGTTGTTGACAGCCGGGACGCGGTCGCAGCGCGCGCTTTATTGCTGGAGCGTTGCCTCAAGCGAGTTAGAAAAGGCGATGAACCGTG
>DASWQK010000594.1:0-3248 GCA_036403735.1 Pyrinomonadaceae bacterium | reverse complement strand
CTAGCCCGACCGTGAGGGAGGGCTCAAAGATTTTCCCAACATCCCCAACTTGTCCACCGCTCTCGGCATAGAAGGGAGTTCGATCGAGAACGACTTCACCTTCGTCACCTTCGCTCAACGACTGAGCTTCGTCGTCCACTTTGATAAGTGCGATGACCTTCGCATCTTCAATTCTCGTCGATTCATATCCCCTGAACTCCGACTTTGTGTCGTGCCGACGTGATAGCGCGACGTAAACCGGCTTCTCTGTTTTACTTTGACCTTTATGCGATATCGTTTCGTTCTTTTGAAGGCGAGCTATTGATCGCTCCATGCCGTCCCTAAATTGATCTTCGGTCAAAGACTCAATATCTCGAACTCGATATTCGATGAGTTCACCTTCATCGTAAGCAGGCGTAACAAGCTTGTGTTTTGCCTGCAAGAGGATGACGTACATCAGATCAATCGGCGTTCCGAAAGTGTCATACAACTTCGCTAGTTCTACGCTGTGAACTAAAACCTCACCAGACTCTTGTCGGCTCTTCTCGATTAATTCATCCAGTTTCTGCAATCCAATCGTCAACGTCGATCCAAACCGCTCTTCTTCCAACCGCACCATCTTGTCGATGAAATCGCGATGTGCTTCCAACTCCGGAAAAGGTTCACCCATCTGATCGACAACGAAGTTCGTCACCTTGTGAAAGAACAAGCCATCGAAGCCAAGCGCATGCCGCCCTTGATAGATCGCCCGGCGCATAATCTTGCGTAGCACGTAATTGCGACCTTCATTCGCCGGCAGAATTCCATCGGCGATCGAGAACGCCGTCGCGCGCGCGTGATCGGCTATCACGCGCATGGCGAAACCTTCCGGACTTTCGGCGACGTACTTTTTATCAGAGAGCTCGGCGACGAACTCAACGATGTTCTTGAGTAGATCAGTTTCGTAATTCGACTTCACGCCCTGCAGCACAACCGTCAGCCGTTCCAAGCCCATGCCGGTGTCGACTGAAGGAGCGGGCAGCGGCGTCAGCGTGTACTTGCCGGGCTCAACTTCGCTGCGATCGAATTGCATGAAGACGAGGTTCCAAATCTCTGTGATCGTGTCGCCGGGGCCGTTGACGTTCGCGGCGCAGTTCTCGGCGTCAGACGGATCGGGGCCCATGTAGTAATGGATTTCGCTGCACGGCCCGCATGGTCCAGTCTCGCCCATCTGCCAGAAATTATCTTTGCGGCCAAAACGCAAGATGCGCTCGCGGGGCGCGCCCACCTGTGCCCAGAATTTCTCGGCATCTTCGTCCGGGCCAACCTCGTCGTCGCCCTCGTAAACACTGAACCACATGCGCGCCGGATCGAGCTTGTATTCATTGACCAGCAAATCCCACGCAAACTTGATCGCATCTTCTTTGAAGTAATCGCCGAAAGAAAAATTCCCGAGCATCTCAAAGAAAGTCTGGTGCCGCGCGGTCTTGCCGACTTCATCGAGGTCGTTATGCTTGCCGCCGGCGCGTAGACATTTCTGCGATGAACAGGCGCGGACATAATCGCGCTTCTCAATTCCGAGAAACACATCCTTGAACTGATTCATGCCCGCGTTGGTGAACAGCAACGTCGGATCATTCGCAGGCAGAAGCGGACTCGAGCGCACGCGTGTATGGCCGTGCCGCTCAAAATACTGCAAAAACTTTTCGCGAATTTCGTTACCAGTCATAGTCGGTTGTCAGTTGCCAGTGGCCAGTGGCTTCCGTGTTTTGACGGAGAGTTTTGACGACTGAGGTGCTGACTTGTCGAAGTTTAGCATGCGAAAAGCGAGCGAACGAAGTGAGCAGTAGTGTCTTAATCTGAGGATGAGGTCAGTACCGTGAGCGGTAGCGACCGGGTGACGCTCACCTGACGGCCAACTTTATCGAAAGCGCGACCCGGTCGCTACCGCTCCCGGTACTGACTCCATCACGTCAACGGCAAATTAAGACACCCGCTCCGTCGCTGGTTGAGTATTAAGCCGATCTTGGGTTATTCATAACTGGTGAACCAATCCGGACTTTGCCGCATTGCCGTTCTAATAATCCTCAGCGCGCTCATCGGCGCGTGCACTCAGGAAACTAAAACAACCGCACCTAAATTCACCGGCCGCTTATTGCTCTTGAGCGGCGACCCCGCCAGCGGTGCGAACCTGTCTGAACTCACGGCCGCGGACGCGGCAAATAATCTGACAACAATTACCGCCGGAGTTTTCGAAGCGGCGCCAGGTCCCGATCAGACGCGGCTGCTCTACACAACTAAAGACGAAATCATGCAGCGCGATTTGCGCAGCGGCGCGGTCAAATCGCTGGTTAAGGGCGACAGCTTCTGTCTCGCCTGGGCGCCGGATGGAAATCACTTTAGTTACCGACAGAGATCGACAGCCGGCCCTACGAAACTTTATGAATCCGATCTGAATGGACAGTCGAAACTGATCCTGGACGATCCGAATGGCTCGGTAAGTTGTGCCCAGTGGATAGCCACGGATCGTCTGGTGTTTGATCGCTTTGTCGGAACACAACAGAAAACAAAATCAGGCGAGCCGATCAAGCCGAACACGACGACCGTAGCCACGATTGGCGACGCGGTGAAGCTGCATGACACTCCGAAGAAGTGGACAATCGAAAGCATCTGCGCCAAAGGAAACAACGGTTTCGTGCGGCCGGCTGACGGAGGCCCGCTGCTGATCGCCAAGAACATCGATCACTTTGAAACGCTCGATCCTTCACCTGCGTCATGTTCTGAATGTCGTTTCGTCGGCTATGCCGCGCAGAGTTGTGTGCCTTTCTTTGTCGAACAGCCGACCAGCGCTACTACGGAAATATTTTATTTGAATCCGACCAACTTGCAGAAGCAACGCCCGGGATCAATCAATCGGGTGTTTTCAGTGAGTGCGAAGATGCTGATCAAGTCGTCGGCGAAATTAATGGTCGTGGGAGACGCAGGGTGGTTGCTCCTTATTGATACTGAAAGCGGCGAGATCACGCCGCTGTTACCCAAGCCATCCGAGCCGGCAACACCTGCGGATGCAAAGATGCCGATCGTCTGGATCGAAAACTAGTCGCGCCCCGTTTCATCGACCTCACTCTTCGCCAGCGCGCGCACCTTGTCGCTGACCAATTCAAAAGCGAAACCCTGCCGAATCAAATGATCGAAAAGTTTCTTGGCATCTTCTCTTGATTTGGGTTTGCCGCGCAAGCGAATTCGCTTTGCAATCGCGCGATCGATTAATTCATCTTCGGGAGTCGCGG
>DASWQK010000593.1:0-2891 GCA_036403735.1 Pyrinomonadaceae bacterium | reverse complement strand
CTTGCTCATGTTGACGCCAAAACGTTCGGCGAGAATCTGATTCGCCGAACCCATCGGCGCGTGGTCGGCGATCAAAAGTAAATGGCCGCCGCTTTTCACCCAATCACGCACTGCATCGCACTCCTCAGTTGTGAATGCCGGATTCGCTGCTTCAGGCATGTTCATCCGCGCTGCGCCAAGCGCGTTCGAGATGACCAGTACGTCGAAGCCTTTCAGAGTCGCTGCTGAGAATTTTTCTTTGTTAGGCGTGATTTGATAACCGTCATTCGTGATTAGATCAGCGAACGGTTTGTAGCGGCCGCTGGCTGTATGGAAATTATTGTGGGCCTCATCGAACAAAACCTTCGGACCATTTTTCGTGTAGGCCGGACGCGCAACTTTCGCGTCAAAATTCGGGTCGGCAACTTGTTGGGCGGGTGATACGGCGAACAGAAGAATTGATGCAGCGACAATCAGGATGAAAAGAAGAACGAGGTGTTTCATGATCGAATGACGTCTTCGCGGTGATTCATTAACGATAAGCGTGTCAGAAGCCCGACCGTCAGGGAGGGCCTCTCTCGAATGAAGCCCCTGCTGACGCGCGGGCTTCTGATACTTAGCCGCGGAGTTTCTTTAAACGCTCAGCCGCGAGCATCAGCGTTTCGTCTTTCTTACAAAAACAGAAGCGAACCTGCTGCGACCCTAACACGGGATCGCTATAAAAACTCGAGCCCGGAACGCAGGCAACGCCGATTTCGCGAATCAGGTGACGCGTGAATTCAACATCGTCTTTGAAACCAAACGCGCTGATGTCGGTCATGACGTAATAAGCACCGTCGGGAGAAAAAGTACCGAAACCCGCCTGCTGAAGTTCTGGCAAAATCAGATCGCGGCGCGCTTTGTAATCCTTTTGCAGTTGATCGTAGTAAGCCGGCGGCAGTGACAGCGCATACGCCCCGGCTGCTTGCAAGGGCGCGGCGGCGCCGACCGTCAGAAAGTCATGGACTTTGCGAATTGCGCTGGTGACCTCCGGTGACGCGATGCAGTAACCAACGCGCCATCCGGTAACCGAATAAGTCTTCGACATGGAATTCACGATCACCGTCCGATCGCGCATGCCGTCGATCTGGGCCATCGAGATATGCGCAATCTCTGCGCCCGCGCGGGGATACAAAATGTGTTCGTAAATTTCGTCAGTGAAGCAGAGTGCGTCGAACTCCTGACAGAGTCCGGCGATGTATTCCATCTCAGCGCGCGTGAAAACTTTGCCGGTGGGATTGTTCGGATTACAAATGATGATCGCTTTGGTTTTCGAGTTAAACGCCGCGCGCAACTCGTCGCGGTCGAAACTCCAGTCCGGCGCACGCAACGGAACGTAGCGCGGCTTCGCGTCAGACAGGATTGCGTCCGGCGCATAGTTTTCATAAAACGGCTCGAAGACGATTACTTCTTCGCCCGGGTCGACGGTCGCCATCATCGCTGAGATCATTCCTTCGGTTGATCCGCAGGTCACTGTGATCTCAGTTTCGGGATCTATTTCAAAACCCAGATACCAGTTGGTCTTTTTGGCGATCGCGTCGCGAAAGTCTTTCGCGCCCCAGGTGATCGCGTATTGGTTCACGTCATCGGCGATCGCCTGCATCGCCACGCGCTTGACGTCTTCCGGCGCTGCGAAATCCGGGAATCCCTGCGAAAGGTTAACCGCGCCGTACTTCATAGCTTCGCGAGTCATCTCGCGAATCACTGACTCAGTGAACTGGCTGGCTTTGCGAGAGACGCGACGAGTGATTGAAGGTGCTGGTGACGTCATAAGATTGGCGCGGACTTACGCAGAACGACGCAGATAAGAAAACGCGGCTAATTATTTCACTTGCTCTTATCTGTGTCTATCTGCATGAATCTGTGGCTTTAGCCCGCCCGCTACCGCAGGCGGTTCTGACTGCTTATCCGTGTCCATCCGCGGCTTATTCGTCCGGCGGTTGTGTCTTTAGTTGCTCGACGATCGATCGCACTGCGGGCGCCAGCGATCCATTTGGCGCCAACCTCAGATAGTTTTCGTAAGCCGCGACGGCCGACGTGTTGTTGCCGCTTTTCTCATAAGCAGCGCCGAGTAGTTGATAGATGATCGGCTCAGTGTCGGCGAGTTGATCGATGGCGATCTTGAATTCGCGCGCCGCCAAATCGTACTGGCCTTTGTCTTCATAGACGCGTCCGATGCCGACGTGCGCTTCGGGTTGAAAGCCATGCGCCTCGCGAATGGCGCGATTGAACGCGCCGATCGCTTCGTCGGTTTGCCCGGTCTCGCGATAGATTCGACCTTCGACGGCAGAGGCCTCCGGATAGATTGCTCGCGCGCTACGCGCCGCATCAATCTCAGTCAATGCGCCGTTCGTATCATTCATATCGAGGAACACGCGCGCCAGACCAACGTGAGCAGCCGGAAACGCGGGTCGCAGTTTGATTGCCTGGCGATAAAGTTCAGCCGAGCTTTGCCGGCTGGCTTCATCTCTGGCAGTTTCGCGCGCTGTCTCGGCTCTTTGAAAGAGCAACTCGGCCTGATCATTGGTGCGGAAAAGACGCAGCAAAAGGCTCTCGCGCTGCGCCGCAGGAATCGGGATTGAGATTTCTTTGAAGCCCGTTGCCCGCGCGCGCAAGGTGTGGGCGCCGCTTGATAGCTTCAAAGACTTCAACGAGCCACTATCGTCAGTCACGCCGCGCTTGATCTCGTCGATCCAGATGGTGGTCGCGGGTTCGCTGACAATTGTGATAGTTCGAGCCCCGCTGGTGGTGGTCGCCTGGCGCGGTCGCTGGGCCAGAGCGACGCCGCAACAGAGAATCAAAATGCAGACAGATAACTTCATCGCTACTACGTTTACTCCGAACGATCCGCAACGCGCAAGCGCTTTCAGCGT
>DASWQK010000592.1:0-1987 GCA_036403735.1 Pyrinomonadaceae bacterium | reverse complement strand
GAAGGCGGTGCGGGTCGGGAAACGATGCAAATCACTTTTTGAATGTTCCAAGCTTTTCAATCTGCGGTGAACGTGGCTGAGGACGTAGTGGACGGCTGGCCATGATACAAACGATAGACCTCATCTTTCACCTCGGCGGGAAAACAAATTCGATGCAGTTCATAACCACGCCCCAATCCGCGCACAACCTCGCTTACTTCGCTGATCTCGCGAATCGCGGGGCGCGCGTACCCGTCTTCAACATAAATGCGCGTTCGCGGTTCGACACCATCAGCAGTGTAATAGCCATAGTAGGGAACATCACTCGCGCGATCTTCGATGAAGTAGTATTCAGGCAGGAACCCCGCCGCCTCAACTACAGCCAATGCCGCGGTGAGAAAAGTTTGTCTTTCGCTTAGCGGCATATCCAGGTCGATTGCCTTGAACAGACGGCGATTCACAAACCGTTGGCTGAGATCGCTCAGGATTGGGTCTTTTGATTGTTGCCATTGCTTCATATGAAAGATTACGTCTGAGTCATCCATGCTGAGGTGCTCGGTGGCCGTCAAGGATTCGCGTCGCAACATTTTCTCGAAAGCTGACCCGGCGACACACCAAACTTCTTCGCCCTTGTTCATCAATTCCAGCGAACGTCGCAGAGCCGATCGCAATACCGCCTCCGCCGATCGAAGCGTCCGGTGAAAGTAGACCTGGCGAAACATGTAATAACGCGCCTGGAGATATTCTTCGACGGCGTGTACCCCGCGCGCGGCTACGTAGATCCGATCTGCCTGTTCGTCGATGTGAAGTGAATTGATGATCCACTCCAGATCGTAGAGGCCATACTTGGCTCCAGTCATTAATGAGTCGCGCAATAAGTAATCCATGCGATCGACGTCGAGTTGTGAGGAGACCAATTGCGCCAGGGCTGCCGGTTTGAATGTGCCATCGATAATTGAGGCAACCCGTTGTGGCATTTCATCAGAGAACGATTTGAGCGTTGCATTCAAGGCAGTCTCCGCGGAGGTGACGGCCAGCATCGTTATTTGTTCGTGATGCACGCCGAGCACCTTCTCCATTGCATGCGAGAAGGGCCCGTGGCCAATATCGTGCAGCAGCGCGGCGGCGCGAGCTGCGGCGCGATCCGCTGGCGCAATTCGATCGCTGAGTTGATCGAGGACGCGGGTCATCAAGTGAAGCGCGCCGAGGCTGTGGGTGAATCTTGAGTGCTCGGCTCCCTGATAAGTATAGAGCCCGAGTCCTAGTTGTTTGATACGACGCAACCTTTGAAATTCAGGTGTGTCGATCAATCGAATCATCAACTGTCCCTCGGCGTTGTCGTCACGCAAAGGGATGATGTTATGGACGGGATCGCGGTAGATTCGTTGCGGCACTTCTTCGGACCTTGTGCTTAATTGGAGCCGCAGTCTACCACAGCCGTTGTTTCCGGTTTTGGCGAGAGAGTGAATCGCGGCCACGGGCTGTGACAAAATCGTGAAACCTGCATTTACGGATTTTCGGAATAAAACCGAATTTTCGGATTTACGAGCCTGCGGAAAGGGTTCTAAAGCGGTGTATTTGCGGTGCCCACAGGGGCTTTGGTCTATGGCACCCTCATTGCTTCTACGACCTCAGAATTCGAACGGAATCGCGGCCGGTAGAATGAGAGATTACAGATTTCCAGCCAAAGCTGCCGAGAACAGTCGCGGAAAACAGGAATAATGATTGGCCAACTGCCCCCCAGAATGGTTGGAGTGGTTGGCTTTTTAGATTTAATGCAGAAACCCTTAGGCGCCTCGACACGAGCGCTATTTACGAAAGGACAGAGATGATGAAAAAACTTTTTATGTTCGTCGCCGCCCTGAGCTTGGCGCTTTTTGCTATCAGCGCTTTTGGTCAGAGTACGACGACGGGATCACTCGAAGGATTGGTCACTGACCCGAATGGCGCGGCTATAAAGGGCGCCACGGTCACCGTGACAAGTCCTAATATGATCTCATCAAAGACA
>DASWQK010000591.1:0-3444 GCA_036403735.1 Pyrinomonadaceae bacterium | reverse complement strand
ATTGCCGCATCGTCCAAAATACGGGTCGGCGTGAAGTTCGTCGGCAGGCGCGGACCTTGATTGTCGCCGCCCGCTCGACGCGCGCCCGAAGGTCGATCAAGATTGCCGGCGGCAACGGCGATGTTCTTGCCGAACACAGTCATCTCATTAAATAGATCGAGCGCCTTAAAACGCGACAGCAGGTTCCGCTGCAAGCCCAAACCAAATGAGACCATCGTGACAATCACCGCCACGCCAACGATGACACCCATCGACGTCAGCGTCGCGCGCAGTTTCGCCTCGCGCAGGTTACGTAGAGACAGTCTGAGTAGGTCTAAGAAAGGCATTCCGGTAAATGCGGTCAGTACGCGACTTAGATTAGCCTAGTTTTGCCGCTGCCAAAAGCGTACCAGTCACGGACGGCTCATATGGCAAAATGCCCGATTGTAGATGGGGCTCTCCTGACAACTCATACAACTCATATTCTAATTTCTGTATCTAAGTATTGTCCTCGACAAACACCCCGACAATTGAATACGAGATAGGCGAGATCAACTCTCAAGAAGTACTAAGCCCCCAACAGGCGACCTCACTTGAACCGGTCTTGCAACACCACGGAAATTGTTACAGAATCGGAGAACCAAAAAGATGTCAAACCCCAGAAGTATCTTTACGAAAATCAGTGTGGCCGTAGCGATCGTAATCGCGCTTGGCACTGCCGCCCTCTCGAAAACACATTCTGACCCGGCCTTTTCAAACATCCATATTCGAAACTTTGGCAAGATGGACGACCGATTCTATCGCGGCGCCCAGCCAGATGAATCAGACTATAAAGACCTGAAAGCTTTGGCCGTGAAAACCGTCATCGATTTGCAGGACCACCCGAGCAGCTATGAGAAGCGCGACGTGGAAGCGCTGGGCATGCGCTACGTGAACCTTCCGATGAGCGACTCAAGCTATCCGAAGCAAGACTCGGTCGATGCATTTCTTAAGCTCGTCAACGATCCCTCGACCGGCGTTATGTTTGTCCACTGTGCCGGCGGCCGTCACCGCACGGGCGTCATGGGCGCGGTTTATCGCTTCAATGTGAACCACTGGAACCTTGACCAGGCTTACTCGGAAATGAAGGACTATGACTTCTACACACGCTTCGGCCACGGTGACCTGAAAACGTTCGTCGAGGATTACTCGCGAAAGATGCCGGCCACCTCGACCGCAGCCGCAGTGGGTGCCGCGTCACCAAAAAATTAATTGAAGTCCCGAATCTGACTTTTCCGATTTGCGAATTCAAGAGAAGGCCGCCTCGAGAGGAGCGGCCTTTTTCTTTTGCGAAACCAACCTTTGCATTCTTCTAATGCTTTTCTTGTCGTTAATTCTCTACCGTGCACGCGGCCAATGATTTGTTAGCATGTCCGTGGAACACCCTCTGGAAAAAACCCGGACGGGTTAGCGCGAGCAACATGGCCCGCTGAACACGTCTCAACTCTCTTCCCGGACAGGAGCTTTACCGTGCAATCAAAGATGAGAAGTCGCTGGCTGGTTTTATTGACTTGCCTGCTGATCATCGCTGGCCTTTCACTGGAAGGATTCTCAAGCGCCAAATCAAAAAAGAAGAAGAAACAGCACGCCGACAAAGCGGCCGTCCTGTGGCGCGATCCGGGCAACATTCGCAAACGCGATCTCTATTACGGGCCCGGCTCCAAAGCCCTGGCGCCTGTGCCACCCTTTCATTTCATCAAAGAGGTGAAAGAAGGCAGCAATCCCAAGTTCGAGATTGAAGATGCACGAGGTGCGAAGTGGCGCGTGAAGCTCGGCCCGGAAGCGCAGGCCGAAACAGTTTCCAGCAGATTGATTTGGGCCGTCGGCTACAACGCCGAAGAATCTTACTATCTCGATCGCGTGCGCATCGACGGGCTGACAAAATTGTCGCGCGGACAAAAGTACGTCCAGGGTGATTTGGTGCGCGGCGCGCGATTCGAACCTCGCCGCAAAGACGTCGAACGCGGCAAGCAGTGGGACTGGAACAAGAACCAGTTCAAAGGGACGCGTGAATTGAATGGACTAAAGACAATGATGGTGTTCCTGAATAACTGGGACACTTTCAAGAAGAACAATCGCGTGCTTCATGTGAAGGATTCGGGCGAAGACCGCTACACCGTCACCGATGTGGGCGCGACGCTGGGCGCTGTCGGGGGCTTTGGTAAACATCGCTCAAAGAACAACGTCAACGATTTTTCGCGCGATCGATTTGTTAGTAAAGTGAAAGACGGCAAGGTCAAGTACGATTACAACTTGAAACCGAAAGGCTTTGGACTAATAAGCCTGATCTACCCGCCGTACTATTTCCGTCAACGTAAAGCCACGAACGCAATGAATAAGGTTCCGGTCGAGCACGCCGCGTGGATCGGTTCACAACTCGCGCAGCTTTCGGACAACCAGTTGCGCGACACCTTTCGCGCCGCCGGTTACGATCGAGTAACTACCGAAACATACGTTCGGGCAATGCGCGGCCGCATAAATGAATTGAATCGGTTAAGAGATGCGCAGGTTGCCGTGAGAGCCAGACGCGTACGATAGCAAACGGGGCAGTAGCCCGACCGTTAGGGAGGGCTCAAAGCTAGCGACCGTGTCTTCACGCTGAAGGCGTGAAATATAATAGCCAGGGGCAGAGTCCCGATTTATCGGGACGCCGCCCCTGGATCACAAATAAGATTTGCTTAGAGCCCGCGAAGCGGGGGACAGACCCAATCCAGAACCAGGATTAACCACCAAGACACAAAGCCACAAAAGACAATCCACGAACCCACACTAAACCTATTTTCGTGCCGAGATTAGTGTGATTTTGTGGATCGTTTTTACCAGGGGAAAGACAACCCACTCAGCGAACAGTTAGCTCAAGCGTGAACGTAGTATTTGTCTTCTCATCATCCGGCCACACCGAAATTTCGTAGTCACCGGTCTTAGGCAACACGCCGCTCCAATCCTTCGCGTTCTCTCCAACGTCCATCGGATTCATTCCCGGCGCCCAAACTCCGAACACCGCATTCTTCTTGGCCGAGGTCAGATGCAGCGTCATCGTCTGTCCTTTCTTCGCCCGGAGTAGATAGGTGATCGGATCCATCCCGCCGCTTTCGCTGGGCCCACCCGTGGTGCGTCCCTTCAAAACAACGGTAGTGCGTCCCGGCGGAAACTTGACGCGAATATTCCTGGCCCACACCGTTCCGGCAATCAAAAGCATTCCGGCAAGTACTAAAAGAGAGACTCGTTTCATTGATTGTCCCTTCAGATCAGAATTAACAAGCCCGAGAGACAGATACTTTGTGAGAGCTGTCGATGTCAAGCAAGCGTTTGGTATTGTTCGGCTTGATGATGAGGTCATCTATGAAGCGCTGATCGAAGTCAAGAGGTTTTAAGACAAGACTCCGCCCTAGCGCCAAAGCGCCCATGATCAAATAGTCTGTAGTT
>DASWQK010000590.1:0-30394 GCA_036403735.1 Pyrinomonadaceae bacterium | reverse complement strand
CTTGTTTGCCGGCACTGCGACGCCGCAAGAAGCTCATTCCGTCTTCTTTGGAAATCAGACCCTTCTGAATTAACTCATGGATCGCCGACTCGAACGTCAGCATTCCATGCGCACGTCCGGTTTGCATCACGGTAGCGATTTGATGGCTCTTGCCTTCGCGAATCAGATTGGCAACGGCCGGGACGTTCACCAGAATCTCGACGACCGGCACACGACCGTGACGGTCAGGCCGCGGCAACAAGGCCTGGGCCACAACTCCGCGCAGGCTTTCCGAGAGCATCACGCGAATCTGCGTTTGCTGGCCCTCCGGGAATACGTCGATAACACGATCGATTGTCTTGATAGCACTGTTAGTGTGCAGCGTGCCAAAAACCAGATGACCTGTTTCGGCAGCGGTAATCGCCAGCGAGATTGTTTCCAGGTCACGCATCTCTCCCACCAGGATTATGTCTGGATCTTCGCGAAGCGCGGCGCGTAACGCGGCGTTGAATGACTTTGTATGGCTGGCGATCTCGCGCTGACTGATCAAACAGCGTTGGTTCTCGTGCACAAATTCAATTGGATCCTCGACAGTAATAATGTGCGCCTGATTTTCCTTGTTGATCGTGTGTATCAATGATGCGAGCGTGGTGCTTTTTCCGGAACCCGTCGGCCCCGTTACCAAAACCAGACCTTCAGACACATCAATCAGACTTGCCAATTGTTCAGGCAGGTCCAACTCCCTTATTGTTTTTATCTCCTCAGGGATCAGACGAAAAACACCCGACACTCCGTGCCGCTGCATAAACACGTTAACGCGGAAACGACCCACGCCGGCCAGCGGATAGCTGAGATCCAGATCCCACTCTTCCCTGAAAAGCTCTTTCTGCTTGTCAGTAAGAATTTCGAAGATCAGGCTTTGACATGTTTCGGGAGATACACTCTTGTAATTAAGCTTAACCATGTCGCCGTGGATGCGCATGTAAGGTGCGGAGCCCGACGTCAGGTGCAGGTCTGAAGCACCCTGCTGCCTCATTTGCCTCAGTAGATCATCCAGTCGTGCCATGTTGATTCTCGATTTACGTAATCTGCTGGTAAGCGCTCAAATTAGCCGCCGCGCGAAGAGCGTCTTTAGGTTGTAGGAACTAAGTGAGTTCGGAAAGGGAGGCGGCCCTTGCGCAGTTGATCGAGCGATGGTCGTCTCTATCTTGCGTATAGTCAGGCCAGCCTTGCGGCCGCACCAAATTCAATATAGCAAATACGTGCACGACACGCATAGCCTTTATTTTTGGACGCTCGCATTGCAGCAGAAGAGCTTCAACTCAAATCGGCAATGCTTGGGAAGCCGACTTCCATCCCCTGTTACTCAACGTAACAAGATCTTGAGTTCAGATTCAGGGTCTATCTGAAAAATGCCCGATTCCGGCCTAATCGACGATGGCCCCGCTATTGCTCTTGCTGGAGCGCGGCTCCACATAGTCGCGGGAAAGCCCTAACGAGGGAGCGAGGTGGAAGTGATACTGATGAAAACTGAAATCAAAGCTGAGAGCAAACGCGGGTGGCGATCGCAGAGCGGTCGCTCGGTAATCGAGACGCTTGCCGTCATCGCGATTACGTCGCTGCTTACGGCAATGGCCATCCCCCAATTGATAAACGCGCGGCGGCTCGTCCGGTCAGGCGCTTTACCAAGAGAGATTGCCACCCAACTGCGATTCACCCGCCAGCAGGCAATGACGCAGCGGCAAGCGTTCACGTTTCAGTACGACAACGCCACCAAGACAATCAAGATCTTCGATCACAATAACAATGACAACGCAGGCTGTAACATGACTACGGTCCAGGTAATGGCCGCGGCGGGTTATCCGAATACGTCGTGTTCTACGACTGTGCTCACTGTGCCCCTGGCAACTGGATCATTGGCGCCAGCCGATCTCTCTTATGGAATTCCGTCTGGAATCAACGCGAACACTGCGCTCGATGACGGCAACACGATGACCGCACTAAACGGCACCGTCGTCAACATTACCTTTCAACCTGACGGCACGGCAATAACTTCCACGGGAGCCTACTCAAAGGCGACGCTCTTCTTCTATAACAGCCAAATTCCTTCCCAAACCGCAGTTGCAATCTCCGTGCTCGGAGCTGCCGGCAGGATCAAAGTCTGGAGGTACAGCACCAGTGCTAGTAAATACGCTGAATAACCGATCTCATCGGCGAGCGAAAGCGGACCGGCCTGATTCAGAATCTGGGGTAACGATTTTGGAGATGGTGGTTGCAATGCTCGTTCTGACCGTTGGCTTGCTGGGCCTCGCCGCATCGATCGGCTACGCGGTTACGGTGAGCAACATGGGGCGTAATCTGACGAACACCAAACTGCTCGTCGTGTCGTTGCTCGAACAAATGGAGACCCTGCGGAACACTCAAGAGTTGACCTTTGGCCAGATTGCCAACCCGGGCGATGTCGACAACGGCGGTGCGCCACGAACATTCGCCGGTTTCCCGACCGGTTTCCAACCAATCTCAATCAACCCGGGCCCGGATGGCATTTGGGGAACGAACGACGATTTGATCAATCCCGGAGCCGACAATACTTATGGCACTGGTGATGACTTTACCGATGCAAGCTGGGGCCTGAATGGTTTTTCGCGAGAGATAGTCATTACCGACTTAAATCCGAATCTCAAACGAATCCAGATAACGGTGCGCTATCCGGATGCCGGCGGCCAGATGCGCAGCCTCGTCGGTGTTAGCTATCTCAATAATGACACGCGCTCGAACTTCAGATAGTCGGGAGATTAAGACGGAGACATCATATGTGCCATAAACACAAATCGCAGAATCAAGCCGGCTACTCGATGATCGAGCTCATGATAGCTCTCAGCATGACCCTCGTGATCTCGGCAGCGTCATTCGCCCTGTTTGGCAGCAGCATGAAATTTGCGAACGCTACTTATCACCTTACTGAAGCGGAGCAGTCATTGCGCAACGCGCACGAAGTGATGAATCGCGATTTGACCACTGCCGGCGACGGGCTCCGAGGCATCGGCACCATTACGGCACCGTTGACTTTTGTTAATACGTTCGTAACCAGAACTCCGGTGACCTGCGGCGTTGACCCAAACTATCCCTGCATCGGGATAGTCACTTCGGATGACAACATCCCTTCCGGCATCGCCATTCCCCAATCGAGTCCGGCGATCAATTTTCAAGCCAACAGCGATCGCATATCGATGTTGACGAGAGATACTAACTTTAATTCCGGCAACGTCGTCTCATTGCTCGCCGGCAAGATCACAGTCAGCGGATCCAATACCCAGATTAATGTTGGCTCAACAAATATTGGGCTATTTCAGAACAACGAGATCTACGCAATCGTTTCGCAGAACAGCGCCGCGTTCGGCGTAGTGACTGGCGTGAATACGACTACCTTCGTGGTTACGATGAATAATAGTGACGGTGGGTTCGGGCTAAATCAAACCAGCGCAACCGCACCCGTTTCGTTGGTTTCGTCGGTCGCCTCGGGAGCCAGCACGCAGGCCGTATCGATCATGCGACTCCAGATTATTCAGTACTTCGTCGACGCAAATGGCCTATTGATTCGGAGAATTTACGGCGTGCAAGGCGGAAGCTTTTTGGATAGCGTGGTCGCTGAACACATTACAAACCTGCAGTTCAGATACATGACCAGTCTTCCCGACGCAAACGGATTTGTAAAACAACCGTCACGAGTGCTCGCGACATCGACGGAGCAAGCTGCTTTGCGCCAGGTCGAAACCTCGATCGGCGTCGAGACCGTGCGCGCGGTCAATGCCGTGACCAACAGCAATAGCAGCAGCAGTATCTGCGGGCCTAGTCCGAACGGACGTCAGTCCCTCTGTTCAACCACGGCCACGACCGTCCGCAACCTGCAATTCCGCAAAGCGTTATAAGCCCGTGAATCAGGACGCTGGACAACATGCACCGCACACGAACCACACATCGATTTCATAAGGAACCTGTTATGCGTACAAATATCAACCCCGCGATCAACCGCCGCCACAGTGAGCGTGGCGCCGCCCTGGCCACCGCACTGATTATCATGTCTCTGCTCGCCGCCGTCTCGATGACTGTGCTGGCCGTGGTCACGCATGAGTCACGCATCGCCGGCAGCGATCTTCAGCGCACCCAGACGTTTTATGCCAGCGCGGCTGGCATTGAAAAGATGACCAGCGATTTTGGTGATCTATTCACAAAAACATCTAAGCCGACGACGGCACAGTTAAACAACATCGCCATTTCGTACCCGACAGAGTTGACCAGCGAAGGCTTTACCTTCAACCAAAGTTTGGTTACGGATCCGTCGCAAAGTGGTAGCACCGTAACAATCCCCACTGGACCTTTTTCGGGGCTGGTTGCCAGTGTCACGCCTTACATTCTGACCTCGACGGCAACCCAAAGCGCCACGGGAAGTTCAGTTTCTCTGCGACGCCAGATGAATAATTATCTGATTCCAATCTTTCAGTTCGGCATGTTCAGCAATGAAGACATAGAGCTTTATCCACTGCCGTCGATGGCCATCAATGGACGCGTGCACGCCAATGGAAACATTTACGCCAGCGCCAGTACGAGTATGACATTTCAGGCCAAGGTGACGACTGCCGGAGAATTCATAACCGATGTTTGGCGCAATGGAACAAATCTTGGCGGCTATTACAATGTCTTTATGACGGTCGGCGCGGTCAACGTACCGATCACAATGGGCAGCATGGTCAACGGACCCAATATTGTCGGGGCGACTTCCACTCAACGTGGTTACTGGCCTGGTTCGCCTAACGGAACTATTAATTCGACTTGGAACACGAAATCTGTAGCGGCAGCGCAATCAGGCGTTGCAAATCAGTTTGGTGGGCAACTATTGACCGGAAGCACAGGCGCTGCGCCATTGTTGCTGCCGATGCAGCTCGAAGGGAATCTGACACGAGAGATCCTAAAGCGCCGGCTGCCAAATGACAATCCAGATCCGGCCAACCCTACTATACTCAGCAATTCACGTTATCACTCGAAGGCGCAGATTCGGATCCTGCTTGATGACGAAACAAACACCACCGACGCGGCTGGCATTCCCGCCGGTCAGGGTGTCAATCTATCAACCTATGATCCTCAACCATTGCCAAATTTGGCAGTGAGTTCGACACCTGCGACGAACGGCGGAGGCCGCGCGTTGTGGCGAATTCTCGACAACAATACCACCTTCTCTAATAGCTATAACGAGACCTCAACATCCTTTGTGTTGCAGGCCCAACCAAGTCCGTCGCCCGCGATTCAGGCAGACACAGTCCGCAGCCCCAAGGCTCCTCCGGCGGCCAAGGCCATAACCAGCGCCAGCAACACCAATCCGATCGTGATTACCACCAGCACTGCTCATGGATTTTCGAACGGAGACGTGGTCTATATCAGCGGGGTCCTGGGCGCCAACACGAACGCTAACGGTGAATACACGATCGGTTCCGTGACCGCGACCACCTTCGCCCTAACCGGCCGGGCGGGAAATGGCAGTGCTACAGCCAACACTGGCACTGTTTACAAACTCATGAAATCCGCGAACGGCGCTGTCGTTCCATATGGCGCGGGACTGTATGGTCATATTCTGATCGAAGTCATCGATGCCAATGGCGTAGCCCGTGACGTCACGCGCGAAATTCTTAGTATGGGGATAACCGAAGGCGAGGCTAACTCTATTGTGATGCTACAGCGCCCGCTGTGGGCGGCGTTCACACAAGGACAGCGGGATGCCAGCGCTTCTGGCGGCACCAACTATCTGACCTACATCCTGAACAGCACCTACATCGGAGCTGATGGTGAAATCCTGATCGACTCGACACATCCCACGCTTGATTCGACCCACGGATACATGACCAATATCTCTGATGATGGGGCTGGCCAAGCTAAACGCTCTGATATTCCACCATCGAATGCAATTGCTACTTTGATGTCGGGCACGCCGGGACCTAACTGGACAAGCTGGAACGCGATCGTACCGATCAACGTCTATGACGTTCAGGAAGGATGCATCAGCAATGCGATGACCCAGAACGTTGTTTACGAACGCGGCATCATGAATGTCGTTCAACTGAATATGCGAAACGTGGCCCGCTGGTTTGATGGCATTTACGACAACAATCTCTTGCAGGGCACCAATGCGTTGAGCACTAACATAGCCAAACCCGACGGCTACACGATCTATGTTTCCGACCGCCGCGGTGACAACGTGCGATCATTTGTTGCTTCTGGCACACCGGTGACGGCAACAAATGGCATGGCCGATAACGAGGACATCTATGGTCCAAACGGCACGCTTGATCCGGGTGAAGATGTTCAGGAAACAGGAACTTTGGTAAAGGATACGGCTGAACTTCCTGATCCGGTTGCGCTCAGTGGCACATCAGGAGCGGACTTCACATCGCGAGTCAAGCGAGCGATATCCGTTGCTGCCTGGACCAACCCGAACAACTATTTTCGCCGTTCAGTTCGCTTGTTCAATGGCGACAACTTGATGGTTACCGGAGCTGCCGGAAAGCTCTCATCGACGCTGGGTATTACGGTATCCGCTGAAAACATGGTTTTCATTTGGGGAAACTACAACACGACCGGCATCAACGTTGCGCCTGCGAGTGGCGTGGCCTGCCTTAACGATCCGGCCGCGTCGTGTCATTACACCGGCAATCAAGTTCCCGCTTCAATCGTCGCGGATGCTTTCTCGCCGATGTCCAAGACATGGTTTGACAGCTCGAGCGCGATGTATCCCGACACGAGCACCAATCGATTAGCTGATCTCAATCTGCCAAACGTCGCAGCTGAAACATCCGTGCGTGCCGGGATTATTGCCGGCAATAACCTTTCAGCTTTGTCGGGAACACCCGATCAGGGTAATGGGTACGAATCGCGTTTGAATGGCGGCATGATCAATTTCCCGCGTTTTGTTGAAGATTGGTACACAGTCCAGCGCCGATGGAACTGTGTCGGTTCGTTCATACCTCTGTACCATTCGACCCAGGCCGTGGGACCATGGTCATATGTTTCGCCCTTTATCATCTATCAACCACCCATTCGCGATTGGGCGTTTGACGTGACATTCCTGGATCCGACGCGACTACCGCCAGCGACTCCACTGTTCCAACATATCGAGCCGACTGGTTTCAAACAGATCCTGTAAGGCTTTAACTCGACGCTGCCTTCAGTCTTAGCAGCGATCCGAGCCGCGCTGGCTTCGTTTCCCGAGTGCGAAGCCGGCGCGGTTTTTTCCTATTTATTGGACGACGTTTTGATCACCGGGCCTATTAACTCTTTGCCACGGCTCATTGTTCCGGTCGCTCGCGATCTTCGTCTCTTCACCGACTGTGTAATGCGCTTCCGTTCGTCGCAACCTTCGGTAACATTTTCTCTCGGCTGGTAGCGACGTGTGACTCACAACTCCAGGTTTTCGTGCGTATTCCAGTGTGGCACGTCGGTTGTTATAGCTAACGGAGACCCCGTTTCGTTTCTCACGCTTTATCGATCTCTGCGCGCCCTGGAATTTTTCCTATGCCGTTTTATGAGACACCAGCCGCGAATTCAAACTTGCGGTCCAGGATAAATGACGCGAGCGGCTTCACGCTGGTACAAACAATTATCATCCTTGCGGTCATCTCCATTGTTTCGGCTTTTGCGATCGTAAGCTTCAGCTCGACGAAAGCAACATTGCGCCTGCAAAGTTCAGTGCGCATATTAGCCGGTTACCTCGAAAAGGCGCGTCTGGATGCGATTAAGCGACACGGTAACTCGACCGTCGTTTTTACGTCGGCGTCGACGTACGACGTTACCATGGACTTCAGCGGTTCCGGGACCGCCTCCACTCGTACTTTTCCTTTCGAAAGTGACGTCGCGATAATCACTACGCCTTTGCCGACTGTTAATTTTAATTGGCGCGGTCGCACCTCTGCCTGCACGCTTACGTTCGCGGTTCAAAATAGCCGCGGAGAACAGTCCTGGGTGGACGTTTCGGATGCGGGAGACGTAACCGTCAACAGCAATGTCGACGTTCTGCCTAGCGCAACATATGCGACTGTAACCACCAACTCCGGAGTTGATTCCACGGCAGTGGTGTCGGGCAGCACCGTTCATAACAATACGGCCGATTGCACCAATGATGGATCAGGCGAGGCTGGTCCGCCCATTAGCGGTGGCGGGGTAGGCTGCACAGATACAGCAGATCCCTCGGCAATTTCGATCAGAAAGAACGGCGGCAGCAGCGCTCAGATTACGGTAACGGCGACTAACACCGGCACGGTTAACGTCTCGGCTCCAATTAATCTGAGAGTTACTCCGACATCGCAGACGGTGACAGGCGGGGGTTCAGTACATTTTTCGATCACTTCATTAAACAATACTCGCGGTACGTTTGCGGTGAATTTTAATTCACCGTGTACAACTCTAACGGTACTGTTGACTGTAACGAACTAAACAGGAGAGCACAGATGAGTTTTCGGAACCGAGCAAATTCGGATGCTTCTCACAAAGTCAAGACCGGACCTCATAATGAGGACGGCTTTTCGCTGCTGGAGACTGCATTTGCGCTCATCATTATGATGATCGTGACTCTGGCTACGGGCTCTCTGTTTGTCTATGCGGTTAATTATAACGCTGGCGCGGGTGACCGATCTGCCGCGCTGGCCATTGCGCAACAGCGAATGGAGCGTCTGCGCAAGTCTTCCTTTAACGATGCTCCGCTGACAACTCCTTCGACTACCGAGACCGCTCTTAACGCCGGACGTCAATACTCGGTTCTAACAACAATTTGCTCAACCTCTGACTGTGGCGGATCCGACGTCCTCAAATTAATCACGGTTCAGGTTACGCCCCAGTCAGCAAACCAGTGGGCGAACTCTCCGGTCATGGTGCTGTCGCAACGCGCGGCACCTTCGGTGGGATCGTATGAGGCGAAATAATCATGAATTCTAAGATGTCCCAACGTCTGTTTCCGTCAGTGTCCCCAGACCTGAAATACTTTGAGGCTGGCTTTTCGTTGCCCGAACTAATGGTAGCGATGACCATTACGATAATGATGGCGGGCCTGGCGAGCGCCTTACTAGCGGGCTCGTTCAGTATCCGAACCAGGGAGAACCAAAAGACTGAAGCCCTCGCAGACACCCAACGTGGCCTCAATTTGATGACCAGGGAAATTTCTAACTCGGGCTACGCGTTGATTGATAACGGAATAGTCGCCGCCGACTCCGGTGCGTCCTCGATCAGAGTACGCGCCAATCTCAACGCTGCGTCCGGAGAAGTAACCAGTAACGCAACAAGCGATCGCGACGAAGACGTAAAGTACTTTCTGTACTCAGACAGCAATAATAGTTACATCGTTCGCCTCGACGTTAACTCGTCGGCCCAGGAGATGGTCCTCGCGAACAGAGTTGACGCCTTGAACCTTCGCTATTACGCGGACAAAGTCACTTATACAAGTGGCACTTGCGATATTGCCGACGTTCGCGATTCCTTTGGCAATCCTGTGACCGAAGTAGCGCAAAAGGGCGGCGCCAAGTATATCGTTATGACAGTCTGTGTGAACTTGCCCGCAGTCTCAACACCGGGAGCGCCCGGTTATCAGCCGGCTTCCAAGGTTCAGTTGACATCCGATATTGCGTTGAGAAATTCCGACCTTTTCAACTACTGAGTTTCCAACTTGAAGTATGAGGTTAGTTGATCCATGAAGATAATCTCTCCAGCTAAGAGCGCAAAGTCCGGTAAATCCAACGAGCGCGGAGCAGCTCTCATTACGATGCTGCTGATAAGCATCCCTTTGCTCATGGCCGGCGGCGCCTTGATCATGATTACCTCGATGTCGGCGGCAAACACCGCGGACTCGGCGGCAGAGGCTAAGGCTTACTATGCGGCGGAGGCAGGCACACAGCAGGTGTTGAATGTGCTGCGGGGCAACGTGGCACCCAATCCGATTTTTGCGACCAATCCTTCAGGCGGCGTCGCCTCGGCAAATATGATCGATTTTCGCATGGCAGTTAACCCTTCTACTTCAAATCTCACGGACGACGTGGCCGGCCCGCGCCTCTCTCGCTGGCTTAGCTACGACTCGACGTATACAGACAGAGTAAGCCTCACCGCGAATTACTCACCCATCACCGGCTTAGCATTCAACGCTCAGTTAAGCGACCCGGACAATTCATCGGTGGTAACTTTCTCGACTTCCGGTGGATTCACAAATCACAATATGGCAGCGTCATACCAGTTCGGCCTTGGAAACCCGATGGTAACTTTGACTTATGAGCCGCAGACAACTGCGACGATCAATGGCAGTGGGAGCACCACACTGGGTTTATTCAGAATCACGCAGTCAGTGGGTTCGCCAACAGTTACGAATGAGCCGTTCAAGCTTACTATTACGCAAACCGCTCCGTGGCCAGCGACCTTCACGATCAATTGCACTGTCTCGTACAGTAGTTCCCCCGGTCTCGTCACGGTCACATTCCCAGCAGTGACGAATAACCTCGCCGGCGCGGTTTACACACGAAGCACTCTGGCGCTGAACACCAACGGCACGACACCGATGGCCGTTACGGTTGCCGCGCCCCTACCCAACCGCCTGACAGCTAGAATCACCGGCTTTGGACCTCGGGCTGCGCAGAAACAGATGCAAATGTTGCTTGCGAGATTCGCTTTTGATTTCTCGCCCGTCAGCGCGATCACCCTTCGCAGCGCGGATGACGGTTCCGTGGCTAGCTTCAACGCCGGCAACAGCGCCGTCTACCACTATTCCGGACTTGATAATGCAGCCGGACAAGATCTTCCCGCTTTCGGGGTGACCAGCGCACCCGATTACAACTATGTCACCGGCCTTGCGTTGCCCGGATCGCAGGTGAATGGGAGTCCGGTGGCCGTCCAGCAGGTAGACGTTGCAAGCTTGCCCACCTGGCTTCAAACTGCAGACCAGGCGCGTTCACTGGTAATCGGATTGCGAACGCTGGCGACGAACAACAATCGCTATTTCACGACTGCTTCCCCTCCGCCCGATTTTGGCACTCCATCGCGGCCGGCGATTACGTTCATCGACGGCGATGGCGCCCTTGGACCAGTTAGCGGCGCAGGCTTGCTGGTGGTAACCGGAACGCTAACAACTGACGGCAGTGCAGCCTTCGACGGCTTGATCCTGGTGCTTGGCGGAGGACAACTGGTCCGAAGTGGGGGCGGCAACGGAGCGACGCTGGGTTCAATCATAATCGCGCGATTTGGCAACAGTGGGGACTTCCTGGCGCCTGCTTTTTCCAGCAACGGCAGCGGCAACTCGTCGATTCAATATGACTCCTCCTGGGTGCGCCGAGCGTTAGCGTCTCCCGGACCAAGGGTAGTGGCAGTCGGCGAATTCTGATCGCGTGCTCAAACGCAGAATGTGACTTTACTTATGAAGGCCAACTTCCTCCCAAAACAAAACCTACGTTCTTGCAAAGGCTTCTCAGTCCTGGATCTGCTGATCGCTGCTGTGGTGATTCTGGTAGTGGTAAGTTACGCCGTGAGTACGATGGTCCACGGACAAAAGCCGGCCTTGCGCACCAGCGCGGCTCAGCAGTTTGTGAACTATCTTCAAAGGGCTCGCGATGATTCTATGAGGCGCCGAGCAACCGCGTCGCCTGAAATGGCCCAAGTCACAATTCTCAACGACAAATACTATTGCGTCAGGATGGACGGAAACGGCGACGGCGCATTGGATATGCCAATTGTAATTAGCATAGTTGAACAACCCGTCACCATGAATGGGCCTTTTCCAAGAACATTCATGTTCGATTCAGTCGGTAAGCCCGTTGACTCAAACGCCGCCGTGATAGAGGTAAGCCCGATTACTTTTACTAACTCTTCTGGAACGAGCACAATCAAGGTCTCTAACAACGGTCAAGCGGTAATGGAAAAACCCTGACGCGCTCTACTGTTAATGAAGTAACCAGCAAGATCAGAACGGACAGCTGCTAAGGAAACCTTTCAGCTTCGAGCATTTCAAAAAACTTCTTCCCGGGTAACATTTCAACCTGAGCGCTGCCGTAGCGCAGCGACCGGACCCGCGCTGGCTTCGTTTCCCGAGTGCGAAGCCGGCGCGGTTTTTTGTTTGCGGGTAAGCGTAAGAAAGCTAAGGACATGACGACCAAGAGATTGGATCATGTCAGCGTCGTCGTCGAGAAACCTCTCGTCATGGGCTTACTGGCCTAGAATCGGCGGGAAGTGTTAATTGTGGGTTTCTGCCCCGGTCATGTTGACCTTTGACGCGGAAAGCCAATCGCGTCCGTAACCAACCGCCAGTCAACCATCACCCATCTGCAACTCCCCGCGTGGTCGGAAGGACTATGGTTGTGAACATGAAACCCGACACAGAAAACATAAAGCTAAGAGTACAGACAACGTTGGACGATCTTATTCGTGAACACCTGATTCCTTTTAGGTTGACTGCCTACGGAATCAACGCGGACGGCCCAGGGAGATACATTGTTCCATTTCACGATAGCAGAATCCACTCGTTTGAATTCTCATGGATAGATGGTGGCGGATTATCCTTCAACGATATCATCCGCGCCGCAGTCTTGAAGCGCGTAGCACGCATGGATGGCCCTCCCAACGGCTGGATGGACTATCACGCCACAAGCAAATCCTCAACGTCGAAACGTGTTGAGTGATTCCTGATTTCTGTTGGCTTACAACCAACGGCAGCGGCGAATCAGACAGTCCCGGCCACGAACGGGGCTTTGATTTGCAAGAGTTTTACGGGGTCTTAGTTATCAGTCTTTGGTGATGTCGAATCGAGGGTGAACGTCGACGGCCTGAGCATCAGCCAAAGGAGCCCCAATTTGGAAGGTTGGCAGCACAATCCCAGAAAAACTTATGTTTTGCAGGAGTAGCAGGGGTTTTCTCTTGGTCAAACGGAACTTACTTTGCGACAAACGGAACCTGGTCTACGGCAAACGGAACCTAGTCTGCGACAAACGGAGTCTCGTCTGCGACAAACGGAACCTAGTCTGCGAGGGAGAACCCTCGTCTGTTACGGACGAGGTCCCGTATGAGGCAAACGAGACCTCGTCTGTCACGGACCAGGCCCCGTATGGAGCAAACTAATCCTCGACTGTAGCAAACGAAACTTCGTCTGTGACGAGCGAAGCTTCGTGCGCGACGAACGAAACTTCTTTTGCGAGAGACGAAACCTCGTCCGTCGCAAACGGCGGGGCAACAATTCCGGAGCTAACTTAGACGCTGGCGGCAGTGACGGACACACAACGGGAACTTGCTCGGGATTCTGTCCCGCTATCGCCCGCTTCGCGGGCTCTCGAACTATCGTTGTGATCATTACCTGAGACTTACGCCCCAGGCTCTATGCTGGCGTCCGCTCCGCGGACTCAACCGGGACGATCAGTTTCCTGTTGTCTTGCGTGATCGAGCTGAGTATAGTCGCGAACCATGAAGCGGCTCATCGTCGGTCTGACAGCCTTCCTGCTGGCGCTCAGTCCATCGGGTCAGTCCTTTTCAAGCCCACAGAAAAACCAACCACCGCGCTTTCAGGATTACCCGGCCGAAGTATGGGCAGGTAAAGCAACCCTGCTCGACCTGCGGAGTCACGCGCTGGCACGCACGTATCGCACGCGACTTCGCGAAGCTCTGCCTAAAGAAGGAATAAACTTCGCCGGCCATTACACTTTCACGTCGATAGGCTGCGGCGCGAGTTGTTCGATCAATGCGATTGTCGACGCGCGCACCGGCAAAGCCTATTTTCCAAATGCACTGTCGGCATGGACCGACGTCATCGGCGGTTTCGATAAAGAGGATCTTTATGAAGAGCGGACGCGCGCCGATAGCCGCCTGCTGCGCATCTTAGGCCGCCCGAACATTGGAAGAATGAGGGGCGAGCGATATGGTCCGAGCGGCATCTATTACTATGAATGGACCAACGATCGTCTTCGTCTGATCAGGTTCGTGCCGGCGGGCTCGTATCCCAAGGCAGACCCCTTATGAAATAAACCCAGGCGCAATCGATGAATCCGCGCATTGAAACAGTAGGAATCCTCTTATTGATCGCGGCGGTGGTGGCGATGGTGGCGCGGAGGCTGCGCGTGCCCTACAGCATCGGGTTGCTATTTGCCGGAATCGCGTTGGCGTTTCTGCCATTTTCCCCCAATCTCGAACTTACGAAGGAACTAGTCTTCACCGCCTTCTTGCCACCCTTGATTTTTGAAGCGGCGATTCAAATTCGCTGGCGCGATCTGCGAAAAGAACTTCCCGTGGTCCTGACATTTGCCACCGGCGGTGTGTTGTTGTCCGCGGCCCTAACCACCGTCGGTATGCACTACATCCTGCATTGGCGTTGGACGGCCGCGCTGATTTTCGGGACGCTCATCGCCGCAACCGATCCGGTCGCGGTCATCGCGATGTTCAAGGACGCCAAAGTACGCGGACGAACGCGCTTTTTGGTTGAGGCAGAGAGCCTCTTTAATGACGCGACCGCGGCGATAGCGTTCGTCATCGTATTAGCGATTGCTTCGCGAGAGAGCGTCAACGCTTTTACGGTAACGAAGGCCTTGTTCTTTATCGTCGTCGGTTCAGTTTTGTGCGGGGCAGTTGCCGCCGGAGTTGTTTTGCTGCTGGCCGGCGCTACTGACGATCATCTGATCGAGATTACTTTCACCACGGTGGCGGCATTCGGGTCGTTCTTAGTGGCTGAACATTTTCATTTTTCCGGCGTCCTGGCGACGCTCACCTCAGGTCTGATTCTCGGCAATGTGGGACATCTGGCGATTTCGGCTGATAATCGCCGGGCGGTTGAAGAGTTCTGGGAATACATAGCGTTTGTAGCGAACTCTTTGATCTTTTTGCTAATCGGCATGCGTCTGGCGAATCAGAATTATAGATTTGCATTGTTCCCGGCACTGATCGGAGTTGCTGTCACCATTCTGGCGAGGGCCGCGTCCATATATCCACTCTCTTTGATTTTTTCACGATCGTCTTTGCGAATTAGTCCAGGACATCAACACATTCTGTTTTGGGCTGGGCTCCGCGGCGCTCTGGCGCTCGGCCTGGCTCTGGGTTTGCCGGCCAACCTTATGAACAGAGACGCGATTGTCACCGTCGCGTTTGCCGTCGTTGCGTTCTCAATTATCGTTCAGGGTATGACGATAAAGCCCGTCATGCGTCGCTGTGGCGAGCAGCTGGGGCATTAGCCACAGATTCATCCTACGGCCCTCTCTGACCCTCGCTTGACGCACTCGGGGACGCATGTTAGTTTTCGATTTACCGCAATTTACATCGATTGTTAGTCGGCTTTTGATTAAGGCTTGAGGATTCGCGTGACTGCACCTGCGCTCGAACTGAGAAAGACAGCACTCAACGATGTCCATCGCGCGATGGGCGGCCGCATGGTCGAGTTCGGCGGCTGGGACATGCCGGTCCAGTATCCCGCCGGCACGATGACCGAACACCTGGGAACGCGCACCCACGCAGGACTGTTCGACGTTTCGCACATGGGCGAGATCGATGTGCGTGGCGCGGACGCAATTCCATTCGTAAACCGTGTTACATCAAACGACACGACGAAACTGATCGATGGCCAGGCGCAATACTCGGCCCTGACGACACCTGAAGGCACAGTGATCGACGATTTGCTGGTCTATCGCATGGCCTCAGATCATCTGTTGCTGATTGTGAACGCCGGCACGACGGACAAGGACTGGGACTGGATCAAATCGCATTATCAAAACGAGAACGTCGAGTTGCAAAACGTCAGCGCCGATTATTGCCAGATTGCCTTGCAAGGTCCGGACGCGATCTCGATCCTACAGAAATTGACCGACGTGCCGCTGGCAGAAATTAAGTACTATCATTTCCAGGAGGGCGACGTTGACGGCGTTCCCTCGATCGTTTCCCGAACCGGTTACACGGGCGAAGACGGCTTCGAAGTTTACGCCGCGCCGGATAAAGCTGAGCAACTCTGGAAAAAAATTCTCGACGCGGGAAACTTTGGCGGCGATGACGGGGTCCTGCCTTGCGGCCTGGCGGCGCGCAACACTCTGCGGCTTGAAGCGGGGATGTGCTTGTATGGTCATGAGATCGACGAGACGACGACCTTGCTCGAAGCTAATCTCGGCTGGATCGCGAAACTGAATAAAACTGATTTCATCGGGCGCGAGGCGCTGGCAAAACAGAAAGAAGCAGGCATCAGACGTAAGCTCGTGGGATTCGAAGTTACTGATCGCGGAATCGCTCGCGATGGCCAGAACGTTTTTATCAACGGCCAGTGCAATGGCAACGTTACTTCCGGAAGTCCCGCGCCGTTTCTCAAGAAAAACATTGGCATGGCCTACGTGCCTGTGGAATTTGCAAAAGCCGGTCAACGAGTTGAGATCGACGTGCGCGGAAAGCTGTTGGGAGCAGAGATCGTGCCACTCCCGTTTTACAAGCGGGCCAAATGAGTTTTGAGTTTTCAGTCTCGAATTATTAATATCTCTGCGCGCAAGGCAGAACTCAAAACTTAGAACTCAAAACTGAAAACTGCCTCGAGGAGCATCAATGGCAAACGTTCCTGACAATCTTCACTACAGCAAAGACCACGAATGGGTCCGCGTCGATGGCGACACCGCCGTCATCGGCATCACGGACCACGCACAGGAGCAGCTTGGCGACGTTGTCTATGTCGAACTGCCCAAGGCCGGTGAAGAATTCGGGGCCCATGATTCGTTCGGCTCAGTCGAGTCCGTCAAGGCCGTTTCGGAAATCTTCACGCCGATTTCGGGAAAGGTGGCTGAGGTAAATCAGTCACTGGCGGATGAACCGGAAAAGGTCAACAAAGATCCTTACGGCGAAGGCTGGATGATCAAAATGAAGATGAGCAAATCGGGCGAAGTTGACAGTCTGCTGACCGCCGCCGAGTACGAAGATTTCACGAAAGCTGAGAGCGAATAGCGTTGCGTTACATTCCTAACTCGCCGGACGAACGCGCCGACATGCTCGAACAAATCGGCGTCGCGTCAACTGAAAAACTCTTCGAATCTATCCCTCGGAATCTCCGTCTACGCGAACATCTTAAGGTTCCCGGAGCCATGTCTGAACTCGAATTGCTGAAGCGATTCGAAGACATCGGCACGCGCAATCAGGCCGCCCAGCGTATTAGTTTCCTGGGCGGCGGCGCTTATTCACATTACACGCCGACGATTGTGGACCACTTGATTTCGCGTTCAGAATTTTTCACGGCCTACACGCCTTACCAACCGGAAATTTCTCAGGGGACTCTGCAAGCCATATTTGAGTTTCAAACGCTCGTCTGTCAGTTGACGGGCATGGACATCGCCAACGCATCGATGTATGACGGCTCGACGGCGATGGCCGAAGCTGTCTTGATGGCCGAGCGCGTCACCAGGAGATCGAAAGTAATTGTTTCGTCCGCGATCCATCCGCAATACCTTGAGGTCGCGCATACTTACGTGCAGCACGCGGGCATCGATTTGCGGCATGCTCTTTATTGCACAGAGTTAGGCACGACTTTGCCTGAGAGTCTGTCAGCGCTCGATGAAAATACAGCCGCAGTCGTCGTGCAGTCGCCAAACTTCTTCGGTTGTATTGAAGATGTTTCAGCGCTTGCCGAAAAGGCGCACAACGCCGGTGCATTGTTGGTCGTGGTCGTAACGGAAGCCATGTCATTGGGGTTGCTGCGTTCGCCGGGCGCTTGCGGCGCGGACATTGTCGTCGCGGAAGGTCAATCCTTCGGCGTGCCGCTGTCCTATGGTGGTCCATACGTCGGCCTGTTCGCCACTCGTGACAAATATGCGCGGCAGATTCCCGGACGCCTGGTCGGCGAAGCGTACGATAAACAGGGACGACGGGGTTTTGTATTGACATTAGCTACGCGCGAACAACACATCCGCCGCGAGAAAGCGACCTCGAATATCTGCACGAACGAAGGACTGATTGCGCTGGCGGCGACGATCTATCTCGAGACGATGGGCCGCCGTGGCATTCAGGAAGTTGCGCATCAATGCGTGCAGAAGGCGCATTACGCCGCCCGAGAGATCGAGAAACTCGCCGGCTTTTCGCTTCTCTTCTCTGCGCCATTTTTCAACGAGTTCGTCGTGCGCGCACCATATCCGGCATCACCAATGCTCGACCAGCTGGCAAAAGAGAAAGGCATCGATGGCGGCATAGCATTGTCGCGCTTTGATTCAAAGCGGCCGAATGATTTTCTTGTTTGCGTGACGGAAACCAACACCCGCGAAGAGATTGAGGCGCTGATCGCCGGACTGCGATCTTCATCATGAAGCGTTTAGAGGCGGGCTACTGCCCGCCCATTTAATCGTTTAGAAGCCGCACTTGTGCGGCTGAAACAAATGCGCGGCGGACAAGTCCGCTGTCTAAACAGAGAAAGAAATTTTTACGCATGGCGGGCAGTAGCCCGCCTCTAAACGGTGAGAGAGAGTTTGGTTAGCGAATGGCGGGCAGTAGCCCGCCTCTAAACAATCCGAAATAATAATGGATTCAAACATAACCAAGGTAACTAGTCACCCCAGCCAAAACGAGCAGTTGATCTTCGAGCGCTCGCAGCCGGGCCGTGCCGGCTTCAGTCTGCCGCCACTCGATGTGGACGAAACATCGATCGATGAAATGATCCCGCGCGACTTTCAACGCGACGACGATCTCGCCGGCATGCCGGAGGTCACCGAAGTCGATGTGGTGCGTCATTTCACGCGCATTTCGACCTGGAATTTTTCGATCGATCTGGGACTGTATCCGCTGGGTTCGTGCACGATGAAATACAACTCGCGGCTGAACGAAAAAGTAGCACGCATCGGTAACTTCGCGAACCTTCATCCGCTGGCATCGGAAGCAGAATCGCAAGGCGCCTTGCAAGTGATTTACGAGTTGCAGCAATACCTCGCCGAGATCACCGGCTTGCCCGGCATCTCTCTGCAGCCCGCGGCCGGCGCGCACGGCGAGATGACGGGCATCATGATCATTCGCGCTTTTATCGATGCGCGAGATGGCAAGGAAGCCTCAGCGAAGCGGCGCACGATGCTGATTCCTGATTCAGCGCACGGGACGAACCCCGCCTCGGCGCATTTGTCCGGATTCACCGTCAAGACAATTCGATCGACGGCTGAAGGCCTTACTGATCTCGATCACTTGCGCGAGCTGTGCGCGCACGGCGACGTCGCCGGCTTGATGTTGACTAACCCCAACACGCTCGGCCTGTTTGAAAAGAACATTCAGGAGATTTGCCGCATCGTTCACGACGCCGGCGGTTTGGTCTACATGGACGGTGCGAACATGAACGCGCTGGTTGGCGTCGCGCGACCCGGCGACATGGGCGTCGACGTGATTCATCTGAACCTGCACAAGACTTTTTCGACGCCGCACGGTGGTGGTGGTCCAGGCTCTGGTCCATGCTGCTGCACGAAAGAACTGGAGCCGTTTTTACCGGTGCCACGCATTGTTCGAGTGAACAACGGCGATACCTCAGCGGATTCCAGATCTGAGATTCCAAATTACAGATTGGATTACGACCAACCAGAATCGATCGGACGCGTAAAAGCATTTGTCGGCAACTACGGAATGATGCTGCGCGCGCTGGCTTATATTCTCACGCACGGATATGACGGTTTACGCGAAGCGACTGAGGCGGCCGTGCTGAACGCGCGCTACATTGCGCATGGTTTGGTTTCAGATTACGAAAAGCCTTTCGACTCGCCGCCGATGCATGAAGTCGTCTTCACCGACAAACGACAGGCGCGCAAAGGCGTGCATACCCTCGACATCGCCAAGCGGCTCATCGACTACGGCTTTCATCCGCCGACGATCTATTTTCCGCTGATCGTTTCCGGCGCGATGTTGATTGAACCGACGGAATCAGTCGGACGCCAGGAACTCGATCAATTCATCGAAGCCATGCTTTCGATCGCACGCGAAGCTGTCGAAGATCCGGAGCTGGTGCTGAATGCACCGCACACCACGCGAATTGGACGTTTGGATGAAGCCGCGGCAGCAAGAAAGCCGGTGCTGCGCTGGAGACCGAAAGAGAATACAGAACCACTGGCGGTAGCAGGCGGTTAACCGAATTCCTCTAACTGAACCACGAGAGGAAATGCAAACCATGTCCGCTCAACAACAACCCTGGTCCGGTATTCAAGTCGAAACCAGTTTCTTCCCGCTCTCATTCTTTCTCTACGCGTGCACGCCGCGGATTGTGATTGACAATGAAGTAACGCTGCGGCCCTGGGGCACGCATTCATTTCAGCTCGCGCCCGGAATGCACAACGTGAAAGTCTATTTTCATTACTTGTTCCTGAGCACCTGCGGCATGGCCCAGACCAACGTGGTGGTCCAACCGAATTGCGTCCACCGGCTTAAATACGAGATGGGCATCATAATGTTCTTGCCCGGCAGCATTCGAGAACTTCCGCCTTATAGATTTCAATGATAACGACCCGCTCTAAACAAGGAGGAGTAATGTTTCGCACTCGCCGAATTTCACGAATCGTCTCCGTTTTCTTTGTGGGTACTCTCGCGCTTGGCTCGATTCTGGCCGATGGCGTGAAGCAGAAGATTCGATTTGCCAAAGGCGCATCGTCGGCCACGGTCTCCGGTACTGTGGTCCGTGGTGATCGCGATCGCTATTACGTGGGCGCCAGGAAGGGCCAAACGATGGCCGTAAAGATATCGTCAGAAGAAAGTAACGCGGTGTTTCAGGTCTACCGTCCCGGTGAAGAGGACGCGCTGCCGGGAGCCGGCGATGGCGACGACGCAACCGATTGGTCGGGCGAACTTCCGGCCGATGCGGAATATGTAATCGTAGTCGGCGGCACGCGCGGCAACGCCACGTACAAGCTTAAGGTTTCAATTGAGTAGATTTATTTTCGTGCTTTTCCGTCCGCCACTAACACGAACAGGAACGACAAACGGTAATCACCAGCGGCAGGCGCTTATGCTTCCCATTCGTTGTTCGCCTGCGAAGTTTGGGCCACTCCTTCAGCCGGGATCTTCATGAGGGCCAGCCGACTAACCACCCGGCCGTTCATCAAATGCTCGTCAATAATCTGCGCAACGTCACTGGCCCGCACCTGCGCATACCAAACGCCGTCGGGATAGACCATTACCGCTGGTCCAATCGAACAAAAACCGACTGAGGCGCACTCAGTAACGACGATGCTGCCACGAGGATTCTTCCCCTTGGCTTCTCTACCGAACAGCAAACCGCGCTGCTTTAATTCGCCCTCGAAAGCCGCCAGGACTTCGGCGCTGTCCCTCGCCGAGCAGGATTTGCCCGTGCACACAAACACGTGATGACGAATTGGCGCGGTCACGACCGGCGCCAAAGCGCGTAATTGCTCGACATTCTCGATAAATTCGGGCGCTGCCATGTTCCTTTATGCTAACACGAAGGCGTCGATTTCCGTCGTACACCACGGCGACTGCAAGCAATGTCGAAACAACGCGTTCTCATCCTGCGGATGTCTTTGCGCGCAGTACGATTCATTGTAAGATTGATCGCGAACGGGCGACCGCCTTGATTGACCGCATCGAAATAGCAGCGCGGTCTTCTCATGCGGGCGCCTGATTTGATATTGCATCGTGAAAAATTTCCGAAACATCACCCAATCCAAGCCACCGCGAGACTCGAACGGTCTCGTGGTTCACGTGTCTTCATTGAATGACCGATCGACTGAGGTGGTGGTGGCCGACACCGTGCGGATCGGCACGGGTGATAACTGCGACGTCAAGATTAATTTATCCCAGGCGTCGACGAGTGCGACCGATGGCACGGTGATCGAGATCCAGCGCGTCGAAGGCACCTATCGCATTGTCAACGTCGATCCGGGACTCGACGTAAAGCTCAACGGCCGATCAATCAAGCCAAACAAGAGCATCAATGACGGAGATGAAATTTGGATTGGCCCCTCGGGACCGTCGATTCATTTCTTTCCCATCGACGCGACTACGGCGATGGTCCCCGGCCGCCGGGGCAGCACTCACGTCGCACCGTTCATTGAGCAAGCGGCGATGGAGGCTTCGGCCACCGCGCGACGCGATGACGCCAAGATTTTTCTCCGCGAGTTCACTCGCGAACTGGTTCGCGAAATCAATCCGAGCACTAAGATCATTCTCTTCGCCATCATTATTTTTGCGGTGCTTGGCGCGCTCTATATCGGTTTCGCGCAGTTCAATGAAGCGCGCCATGGCCGCCAGACTATTGCCGATCAGCAGAAGCAACTCGCCGCGCAGCAGGAGCAACTCAAACACGCCAACGAAGTGTTGAGCAAGCTGGCTGATTCGACGGAACGACTCCAGAAGACCATTTCGCTCGGCGAGACGCTGCGGGTTAGTTACGGCCCAGGCGTTTGCCTGATCTATGGCTCGTATACGTTCGTTGAAGCGGGAACGGGACGTCCCCTGCGAATGGCTGAATCGCAGAGCAACGAAAGCGGCAACACAATCCAGAATGGCGCTGACCAGCCGGAATTGACTCCGGAAGGTAACGGTCAAATCGCTGAGTATCCATTCGTCGGCACCGGTTTTCATACGGGCGACGGTTTCATTCTTACTAACCGGCACGTGGTCCAACCCTGGTTGGCTGATGAGCGCGCGCAGAGTCTGACCAGTACTGTAAATGGCAAGCCGCGCCTGAAAAAGTTAGTGGCGTTCTTCCCCGACAGTCCGCAACCAATCACGCTCAAATATAAACAAGCAGCCACCGGAGAGGATGTCGCTGTCTGCACGATCGATCCCAAGGACCTGCCTCCGAAGGCGCCGGTGTTACCGCTCGAGAAAGACTCGGACACGGTCGCAACCGGTCGCATCGTGGTGACGATGGGATATCCATCGGGTCCGGATCGCTTGATTGCCATGCTTCCGGAAGACGAGGCCCGCGGAATTCAAAACCGTTATGGCTCCACCGAATCTCTGCTTACTTATCTGGGACAGACGAAGCGCATTCGACCACTCATGACGCAGGGCAACATCACTGATCTCGATGCGCGGCGAATTGTGTACGACGCGCGCACCGGCGAAGGTGGATCAGGCGGCCCGCTGTTCGGGCCATCCGGACGAGTCATCGGAATTACCTTTGCTATTTTTACTGAGAACACTGCATCGAATTTTGCGGTGCCGATTCACTTCGCGATCAGCTTGCTGGAAAAGTCCGGATGGACCGCGCCAGTCACGCCTGAGCCGGAGCAGAAGGACGCCGCGAACGCTGCGCCAGCGGGAGCGAGATGAAATGGCATGTCGGTTGCTATCCACTTGATTGATGGCAAAAACTCAGATCCATTTTCAAAGAAAAGCCGGAACAGCGCACTTTCGAAATCGTTTTACTGCGGTATTGTTCCAGGGAACATTTGAATCTCAGATGATCTTTCGCACTTCAATTATCTCCCTGCTAATGGCGCTGGGTTGCGTCGACGCCGCGGCCCAGTCTCCGAGGCAGTTCCTCGTCAATCCAATTTCGACGAAACCTGCGACCGGAGTGGTTAATGCGCCGGCCGGCGACCCGACATCAGCAAACGAAATAGCCGACACTGGAAACCCCGTGGTCCCCAAGACCGCGAACGCACAGTTTCGTGTTGAGCGTCTGCCGATCGCTAATGGGGCAGAATTGTTAACCATCTTTGGCCGGCTGGATAGTATGCGCGCCACAGATGCAGGCACGCCGGAGGTCCCACTCATCAGTGTCGTGAGAGATACGTTGGCCGACACCGATCCGGACAACGATCGCTTAAGTTACGTTTGGATGCTGACCTACACCCGACCGAATCTGATGAAACGGTTTGCTTCAGCGATTCCCTTCCTTTATCAGCACGTCGGCAATCAACGCCAGGCTTCAACCCGTCTGCCGAAGCCGATAATCGATCTTGCCAACCCGAAGCAACAAACGTGGAACCGTTTCTTCTGGATGGGCATGCAAAGCATTTTACTCGACGGCTATGGACTGCCCCTAAAGGCTTCTTCGCGCACCTATCGCCGCAACGCTGCAGACTATCGATCGGACCACGTAATGCAGGCCCTGTCGATTCTTGACACGTATGAGCGGCTGCGTTTGCGGTCGCGTACGGAAGGCGAGATGCTCGCGCTTGGCGAGGTGGTCGCGAACAACACCAGGGCGGAACGGCCGATCAATGATACGCCACGCTCCGTGCTTTCCGATCTGACGCCGGCATTCAGACCGGGAGAGATGCTCGAGCTGCGCGCCCGCTTGATTCTGTCGCGCCAGACACTCGGCGGTTTGGTAGGGCCTGAAACTTTCTATGACACGGTGACTCATCGCACCGTCTCGTCGATCGATAACAGCGGGCACAACTGGGAGCTGCTGCGACAGCGAGCGGAAGCGGAAGGGCTCTACTTCGAGCCTTTGGCGATGCCCGACGGTCAGGCGACGCACGCCCTTCTTTGGATTGCGAAAGCTGATCTCACCCAGCAACCGCAGCGGCGATTTCATGACCGCTTCCTGAATATTGGCGATCCATGGAGCGACGATCGATTAAGAAATTGGAATGGTTATTCACGAGTTGCCTATCTCGATAGTAGTAACCGGCCGGTGCGCGCCGGCGATCCGGACGCACGCGCGGTGGAAATGATTCCATTAGCGCTCTACGGACTCGATCATCCAAAGATTCCGGCGCTGCTGATCGATTTTCGTCATAGTCTCAATCCGAAGAAGCGCGAAATGTCTCGCCGGCTATTGAACGACGTAGCCAACAATATGTTTTCGCTTTCCAACTTCGGCAATCTTCCGTACTTCGCCGGCCGCGGTGTCTATGATTTCATCACCGGACGGCGCGGGATGGATTTGAATCAGCCGACGCGGCTGGAAAGTTACTCAGAATTAAAACTGTTGCTGTCGTTCAATTCGTCAATCGATCCAAAGCTCCGCCAGGAAATCGAACGCCGGATACAAAACGTTTCGCTGAACCCACTGAACAACGACAATGAAACTGAAGTGAGACTGGCGCAGCAACAGTACGCATCGTTGATGGATTATGCCGGCCGGCCTGACGGTTTACCGGCAAAGATCGAACGCGATCGGCGCGCGGAAATGGTCGCGCTCGAACACGGCCGTCCGGCTCGCTTCTTCTACAACCTCGCGAATGTCTTGTCCTTTGGGCGTTATGTGCATCGCGAGAAAGCGACACCAGAGCTGTTTGCGCGGCTGGAAAAATCGCGACGGCTTGGATATCACACTCAATTTTTGAACCAGGTGGCAAAGTCTTCGTCGCAAACTGATGTAGCCTGGGACATGGAGAAAGTGACGCGCTCGTTGCAGTTTCTGGCCGGCGAGGGAGATGAAGCACCCGGGGCGGCGGCGAAGGCCGCGGCGGCGATCTTTCAGAAGACGAGCGATGCTGAGGCACGCCGGCTTTGCCTCGAAGCTCTTTCAAGAATTAACAACCGGACCGCGCGCCACGAGTTAGTGAAGATATTTCAGCACGAGCAACCACAGTCTGAGCTGCGAGCAGAAGTCGCGGACAGATTGCGGAAAGCCGTCGCGGCTGATGTTCGGGTCAAACCAGCGGAAGCTCGATCGCTGCTGAACCAGGTTGGTCAGCAGTAGCCACGAGTTTATAATTCAGTTTGGACTGCCAACGAAAAACGGCTAAAGCTCGAACTCTGAACTGATAACGTTGTAAATTTGGTTTGGCTCATTTGCCTGATCGCGTGATAATCCTTCTTTAATGGAACGTTCCCTCGATGATCGTGCGTTAATGGAAAAACCCGAAGCGCACGCGCCGGCAAAATCTTCACGCGCAAAACGCGCATTCTGGCTTCAGACGATAGCGTTTCTGGGCGGCGCGATTGTGCTTGTCTATCTGATTCGCGTAGTCGTCGGCGTCGAAACGATCGTCGCGGCCCTCACTCGTGTCGGCTTCGGTTTCTTTATTGTGGTGGCCGCGAACGGCGCGCGGCATGTTTTGCGCACGATCTCCATGCGCCTGGCCGTAGCTCCCGAATATCGTCGCTTCAGTTTTCTCCAGGCATTCGCCGCGCGGTTGGGCGGAGAATCGATGGGCTTTCTTACGTTCGCGGGTCCATTGCTGGGGGAAGCGACAAAAGTAGCATTGCTGCGAAAGAGAGTGCCACTGGTTCATGGGGTGCCCGCGCTGGTCGTGGACAATCTGCTCTACAACCTATCAGTTGCGCTCGTGATTTTTGGCGGAGCGGTGCTGATGTTGTTCGCGTATCCGGTACCGCCGGTCGCGCGCGAAGTGCTCGTCCTCATCGCGACCGCGGCGTTTCTCGGGTTGATTGCCGCCGCAATGGCGACACGCAAGAGAGTCACGCTGCTGACCAATGTAATCGATCGATTGGCGCGCCGCGGTTTTCGTCCGAGATTTTTGCGCGCCCGGCGCCATCACATCTATCGCGTCGAGCTGACAGTTTACGGATTCTACAAGCGACGTCGCGCGGCTTTCTTTTCGATGATGGCGCTTGATCTCGCCTCGCACGTGACCAGCGTCTTCGAGGTTTACATCACTCTGAAGATGCTCGGATTTATTCCGCGTCTCGGGGCGGCGTATATCGTCGAATCGCTAACCAAAGTAATTAATTTCGCCTTCGCGTTTGTGCCGGGAACGATTGGCGTTTACGAAGCCGGCAACGGAATAATTTTGCGCACGCTCGGCTATACCACCGTGATTGGCGTCGCCCTGGCGATCGTTCGCAAAGCTGCAATCATTTTTTGGACCGTTATTGGCCTGCTTATAATCGCGTGGCGGGCGTTGCCTAACGCCTGGGTGCGCGTGCTCAATCGCAGCCCTCGTTTACAAAAACTTATGGATAGCTTAGTCCTTTCGAATCTTGCGCATCGCCCGGCGCGCACGGCCGTCAGCGTTGCCGGCATTGCTTTGGGTGTTTTACTGGTGGTCTTCACGGTTGGGTTGGCCCACGGTCTGCTGCGCGAGCGCGGCAAACGTGAAGCCAACATTGGCGCGGAAATTATGCTACGCCCTTCGGGAACGATCGCCTTGAGTGGCACGCAGCCATTCACCATCCCCCTTGAGCATGTCGCCGAAGTCATGCGCATACCGGGAGTCCGCGCTGCCGTACCGATCGGCCAGGCTCTCGATAAGATCGATTCCGGATTTGGCTCGCGTCTGATCGAAGGAATTCCGTTCGACCAATATGCGGCGCTCAACAGTCTAACGATCAAGGAAGGCCGCGGACTGGAAAAAGGCGACGAAGTGATCGTCGATTCCGGCTGGCAGCGAGAACAAAATATCGCCGTCGGCTCGACGATTGTGATTTATGAACGGCCTTTCAAGTTAGTTGGTGTTTTCGAGCCGCCGGGCGGCGGACGTCTGAAGATTCCACTGGCGACCATGCAGGATCAAGTTGGCAGCGAGAACCGTTGTAACACGATTCTGGTTGCGTGCGACGATCCTAATCAACAGGAACAAGTCGCGGCGAGGATCAAAGAAAAGTTTCCCGAGGATCAGATCGTGCCTACCCGCGAACTGCCGGAGCTTTACCAGTCGAGCGTTCCCGCCCTCAATATCTTTCTCAAGGTGGTTGTGGGCGTTGCTGCGACCATCAGCATGCTGGTGATTCTGCTCGCCATGTACACCACCGTGACTGAGCGTACGCGCCAGATTGGCATCCTGAAATCGCTCGGCATGTCAAAGCGATCCATAGCCTGGGTCATCGAGCAGGAAGCGATTCTCGTCAGTGTGCTGGGCGTCGGCTGCGGCGTGCTGCTGATGTTGCTGGCGCGTTTCTTTGTGATGAAGTCAACGATGCTCATTGTCGATGTCGAAGCGAAATGGATAGCGATCTCACTGGTGGTTGGATTAGTCGGCGGCTCAATTGGCGCGCTCTATCCAGCGATGCGAGCGGCGCGTCAGGATGCCGTCGATGCGCTGAGTTATGAGTAGCGCTTCTTGTAGCGCAAGTTATTAATCTGCGATTCCTTTCGCGCGATCGTGCATTCGTTGCTTTACGAACTGCGGGAAGTGGACAAAGCCATCGGGCTCTTCAAACTGAACGTCTCGCTTTATCCAGAGTCTTTCAATGCTTATGACAGTCTGGCCGAATCATACGTGGTTAAGGGCGATAAAGCCGGAGCTATCGCAAGCTATGAGAGATCTTTGGAATTGAGCCCGGGGAACCAGAAGGCAAAGGATCAGCTTCAGAAGCTAAAGAATTAGGGAAACTGGCTGGTGAGGGATAACGATGGGAGTGTGTCATGCCAACTAAGCGAATCTCAACTACAGCGACTGTTGTTCTCTTATTGTCCGCGTTCTCTTTGGCGCAAAGTCAAAGTGTCCACGCGCCCACATCTTCGGCTGCGCAGGATAAGACGTCGAAGGAGAAACCAACTTCTTCAGGCGATGGCCGAGAAACGACGACGGTCCTCCCCAGCGAAGCAGCTCAGGTAGCTGTGCCGGACGGCGAAGGCGCATGGGCGATACAAATTAGTTCCGGGGGTGGTTTTGCTGGTACCAATCCGGACAGTATTACCGTGACTTCGACAGGTAATTTCACTTGTAACGGAGCGAAGTCTTCAGCGGGCAACTTGCTTCCAACGGATCTTGAAACATTGTCTCAGCTCGTTGCGGCCTTGCACCCTAATGCGTCCCGGTTGGATCAGAGACCAACTTCGATGTGCAACGATTGTTATGGCACTACGCTAACCTTGTCGAAACGCGAAGCAAACCAGAAGGTCAAAACGTACCTGACAGCATGGGACACGGTCACCAGGGCGCAGGTGCCAAAAGATTTAGCGCAACTCTATGAAACTGTCGTCAAACTTGCTGCTTGCCCGCAATGAGCTGTCGCTGAGTGTGACGACGAGGCACGTCACTGGGACAGAGCGGCAAGAGGGCATGGACCATGGAAGCACAAAGAGAAAAGGCGGGCACGGGCCCGCCTCTTTCATGTATCCGGAGTTGAAAAAGCAACTATGGCTGTGCCAGACGCGCCCGGCTGGCGGCCATGGCCAAATCGCGGGCGCGGGGAACGAGATCGATCGCTTTGGCGATTTGCGGATCGTCTTTGGTCAGTACCTGCACAGCGGCGACAGTCCCGTATGCCGCGGTCGCTAATTGAAATCGTAACTGCTGTTGAATGAACAAGCGGTTGCGTTCAAGCTGTGGCATGAACACTTTCCAATTCTGGTCCCTGGCGACGTAGTCCTTGAATGCATTGTAGACCATGTCGTTTACCGGAAAATCATCGGCCGTCAGATCGTGATCGTACTCAATCGCCTTATCGACTTTGAAACGGTCGAGTGACGGCACGCGACCATAAGCCATGTCGCGCGCGAAAAAGAAGATCGGATCGCGGAGTCGCACCTGGATGGTGTTGAGTAACTGCGGCTTGACGGCTTCATCCGGTGTAATGCCGCCGCCGCCGTAAACCGGTCGCCCAGTGTCGGTATGCCAAGCTGGTCCCGCCGGCTTGCCCGGACCGGCGTCGCGTAGCGTACCGCCGCGAGAGATGTAGTCGTACCATCCACCGTTAGAATAATCGCGCTGAATCAGACGGCCAGACGGAGTGAAGTATTTTGCCGACGTCAAGGTAAGCCCCGCGCCTTCCGGAAGATTGATAATGCTTTGCACTAATCCTTTGCCGAAGCTTGTCTGGCCCACGATAAGCGCGCGGTCGTGATCCTGCATCGCGCCGGAGACAATTTCCGACGCGGACGCTGTGTAGTCATTGACCAGGATCACGAGCGGCGTCCGATCCGGATCCGGATTGTTGGATTTATAGATCCGATCGTTCAGCCCGTTACGCCCTTTTTGTGTCAGGATCAATTGGCCTTGCGGCAGGAAAGTGCTGGCGACGGCGATCGCCGAGTCCAGAAATCCGCCGGGGTTGTTACGCAGATCCAGCACCAGCGAATTCAGTCCGTTCTTATGCAAACGATCTAGTGCGTCCTGCATTCCTTCGGCGGTGTCATAGTTGAAGCCACGCGTCATATCGATATATCCAACGCCGGGCCGAATCATGTAGTAATCAGGCACGGAGGGTTGCGCCACGGCCGCGCGGACAATATCGACGGTTTCAACCTGGCCACTACTGCCGCGCGTGACGGTTACTTTGACGTGACTGTCGCGCGGTCCGCGAATCTTGTCGCGCACGTCCGCCGAAAGCTTGCCATGCATCGAAACTCCGTCAACGGCATCAATGCGATCACCATAACGAAGTCCCGCGCGCGACGCCGGCGAATGATCGAAGGTCGCGGTGATATAGGTTTCGACTGCGTCACCTACTGAGTAATTCTGGATCGTGGCGCCAATGCCAAGGTATTCGCTGCGCTGATCCGTCTTCAGTTCTTCGAACTCTTCCCGATCGAAATAGCTCGAATGCGGATCGAGCGTCCGCAACATGCCGGTCATCGACGACTTATAGGCGTTGTTGTAATCGATTTTGTTGCCGTCGATGT
>DASWQK010000589.1:0-10799 GCA_036403735.1 Pyrinomonadaceae bacterium | reverse complement strand
CTATGTAATCAATTCCATCTTCGATCGACCTATCGAATAATGTCAGAAGCCCGACCGTAAGGAAGCGCGACGGCGGCCCCCCTTCTACCCTTACAATCTGGTAATCAACATTGCCCTCCCTCACGGTCGGGCTTCTGACACAGACTCAATTCGATATTGACAATCATTTTCAATTTGGTAATACTGCCTTAGAGCAGTCAACGGACTGCCGAATTCATAATGCTTCAGTCATTCATCATTGTTCTGCGCGAAGGCTTCGAGTCGTTCCTGCTCGTAGCGGTAATCTTTTCTTATCTCCGCAGGTCCGGTCAGAAAAAACTGAGCTCGGCCGTTTACGCGGCAATCATCGCGGCGGTCGGTATCAGCGGCGCGCTGGGTTACCTCCTCTTTCAGATGCAAACCGGAAACGCCGACTCTGTCGAAAAATATTTTGGCGCACGCGTCGCTGGGTTCCTCGGCAATGAAGCGTTGCGCGAAGCGGTCCTGGGAACGGTGGCGATCGTCATGGTCGCATCGCTGGTAATTTACATGTGGCGCACCGGACCAAAGCTGAAAGAAAAGATGGAAGAGAGGCTCGGCGAAGTTTCGCTGAAGCGATCGGGCTGGACAGCTTACGCGGGAATTTTTCTTTTCACTGCGCTGACAATCAGTCGCGAAGGAATGGAAACCGCGCTGATGCTTTTGCAAGTGCGCACGCCGCGATTAATTTGGGGGGCACTGATTGGACTGGCAGCCGCGGGCAGCATGGCCTGGGCGTGGGCGCGTTTCGGTCACTTGATCAATGTGAAGCGTTTCTTTCAAGTCACGGGAATTTTTCTGCTGCTCTTTATGGCCCAGGTTGCGATTTATACCTTCCATGAATTCTCGGAAGCGGGCATCTTGCCGAACAGCGAAGCGATTCATGCAGCCACGGAAAAGTTTTCACCTGAAGGTTTGTACGGCCAGTGGTTTTCAGTCGTGATGGTCGCCGTGTGCGCGGCGTGGTTGCTGGGCGCGTGGCTCGTCGATCGGATCATCCATCCCCGGCCGTCGGTTGTGCCTAAGCTTCAAAGCATCAGATAGGAATTCGAAACTTCAAGAAGAAGGCTCGCATGATTTTCATGCGAGCCTTCTTACTTTAGGTGCTAGTTGACCTGCTACGGCGTGGCCGTGAAATCCATCAACCGGAAATAGCCAGTGCCGGTTCCCGACTGAATACCGACACCATTCTCGAAGCCGCAGCCACCACCAAATGAGAGGCCAACGAACTGAACGTCCTTAACGGCCGCGTTGAAAGCCGCGAATTCCGTTGTGCCCGACTGGCCGTTCCAGTCTGACCACGCGGAAGGATCAGAGAAGTCAACTGTGAGCGTCTGGTCGCCCGTTTTGAGCGATTCGAGAGTGGTCGCAGCCTCATCAGACCACCAGTAGTCCGTGTACTCGAATTTTCCGCTCGTATTAGTTTGGAAATAGAAGCGAACGCTTGCGGGAGTACCGCAACCGTCAGGCTCGCCATAATAAGTGAAAGCCGGGTTCCCCGTAACTGTCACGCCAACAGTAGCCGAGACCCTTTTGCCCGTCATATCTCCCCACAAATCGTTCCGATATGATGGATGAGAAGTCCCTATTAGCGCCGTGTCCGGCGTGTAAAGAAAATCGAAGCCGATGCCATTGTCGGCGCCGTTTGTTACGCGGAAGGGTATGCGCGCGGGATGCGTTGTGACGCGGTTGTAGTCGATCACTTTCCACTTGACCGCGCCATTCTTTAGACTCTCGAAATCCTCAGCCTGCGTTGGCCGTGGCGACGAGATTGCGAAGACAGCCAGACCGATAACGGCGGTGGCAGCAACTAGAAACAAACTTCTTGGCTTAATGTTCATTGAATCTCCTTTCAGAAAAGTTGAAGGTCGCCATTGACTAATGACGACCTTCCGTTGTTGAGCAACTACTTGCAGTATTCACATCGCCTTGGTTCCGAATGCTACGGCGCTACATTCACCCGAATATGGTTGCGGTCGATAATCTGGGTGCCATTGAGGGCCTGCAGAATGATGTCGAACTGCCCCGGTCCAGCAAACGTCGGCGGCGCATAGGCACCACCTAAGAACGCCTGGAAGAAAGCAAAGGCATAATTCTCAGAGTTCTGCGTGACGTTTGAATTCCCCTCGTCGTCACCGATAAACACGGTACCGGTACCTTGATCTCGCCATTGGAAGCCTGACAGTTGACCGGGCCCACCAGCGTCTCTTCGCTCGAGAGTTAGGGTCCTGTATGTAGCGCCTGGCCCTGGATCGACATCGTAAAGAAGTTGAAATGTGTGGTCGTCCAAATCGGTCGGCACCGCATTAAGGCCGGTCGCGACCGAAAACGTGAAATTCCATGCCGCGCGACCTGCGTTGTTGGAGGGTGATCCGTTAGCCGTGGACTGCGGTCCGGAGGCGACATTGAAATTAAGAACACCGTCAGCATAGTTATCAGTCGATGGGACGGTCGGGCCTTGCCGATAAAGAACCATTAGTCCGAGCTCAATGCCTGCGCCCTCATTTCGTGCAGTCCCGAAGTTTTCGGCGGGTATCCCGCTACCAACAAACAGGTTTCCGGGACTGGAGGGATCCTGGGCCGAAAAGTCCGGAGCCACGTTGACGAGATAGTTCCAACTGACAACATTACATCGGCTGTCGAAGACCGCCCCAGGGTTTCCCGGCACTGCGCCATTGGGCTGCTGCACATCACCATGAGCGAGATGGCTCGCCACCGCATTGGCGCTCACGCTGATAGGTTGAAAACTTCCGTTACCAGTGACGTGGCACAGGTCGACTTTTGCGGGCGCCGCAGAGACTTTGGGTTGCGTCCTCGCGACACTCAGCACAACAAACAACGCGGCAACCGCCAGCGTTGTAAACATAACCATTCTTCTAAGATTCATTGATTTCTCCCTTTTTCGTTAAGTGGGTGGCCGTCATGAGAACGGACCAAGTTGCTGGCGAAGACACGTCAACGCCAGGAGAACTAACAGATCAGTTTTTTCGCGGGTGTCTCGGGAGAAGCGGTAAGCAAGCAAGAGAAACGAAGCGTCTCGGGGGCTGTCGGCTTCTAACACCACACGCACCGTCGGGTATCCGCACCCAACCGGCGGTGGATAAAACAATTACTAGAGCGTGCGTACTCTATACAGCTGCGTTGACAGAGTCAACGTGCCAGCAATGCAGCTTGCACGAAAGAAAGGGCTCACTGCGGTTTGCTGTTATTAAATTGAGACTGCAAATGACAGATACTCTCAAGCGCGCCTTTATTCCAATACCCAGCGCAGACTAAGTTTGTTTGACAGTAAAAAGGTCTGTGCCGGTTTCTCAAACCCGTGGTTTCAGATTCTGACGATGATGCGTTGCGAAATATCGCAAGTATGGGTGAGAGAAACTATTCAAGATTATTTGGGATGTGTAAAATCACTGCTTGCATAAATCGTTGCAAGTTCTCGCTTGAGGAGTTTTCCTGTTGGACCTTTGGGAATGTCCTTTACGATCCGGATCGACTTTGGACATTTATAGTCGGCGAGCTGAGATTGACAGTGCGCGATTAGCTCAGCTTCATTCGCTTCACTTCCCTCTTTCAGGACGATGAACGCGGCGACCTCTTCGCCGTAGAGTTGATCCGGAACGCCGATAGTTGCCGCGGCCGCGACGGCGGGAAATTGATAGAGCACCTCATCGATTTCGCGCGGATAGATGTTTTCACCGGCGCGAATAATCATGTCGCTCTTGCGATCGACGATGAAGAAGTAGCCGTCCTTATCTCGATATCCAATATCGCTAGTGTGAAACCAACCGTTGCGAAACGCGCGCTCAGTCGCTTCAGGGTTTTTAAAATAGCCCTTAAGAATATTCTCGCCGCGCAGGACGATCTCGCCGAGTTCACCCTCGGCGACTTCGTGGTCATCGTCATCGAAAACTTTCATTTCATTGCCGATTGGCAAGCCGCACGATCCTGGCCGCCGATCTTCATTTGGAGGATTGAAAGTCGATCGGCAGGTAGATTCCGAAAGACCGTAACCTTCGATCACGGGACAATTAAAAGTCTCTTCGAACTTCTTCATAACTTCCGCCGGCACCGGCGCGGAACCACACATCGCAAAGCGAAGCTGATCGGTTTTTAAACCCTCAGGCACGCCATCCGGATAAACGTTGAGCAACATCGACAGCATCGTGGCTACGGATCCAAATGAAGTGATTTGATAATCTGAAATAGTGTTCCAGAACTTCGAGGCCGAGAACCTGGGGCTGACAACCGTCGAACCGCCGGCGTACAGCGCCGACATGGTTGTCACTGAAACCGCATTCATGTGAAACAGCGGCATGATGGTCAGCAGACGATCATTCTCTGTGAAGTCCAACCATTCACTAATCTGTCGCGCATTGGCGATGACGTTGCCATGGGTGAGCAAACAACCTTTCGGTTTCCCCGTCGTGCCGGACGTGTAGATGATGATCGCATCATCACTGGGTACGCACGCCTCCGGCGTGCCTTTATTCTCTTCATCCGAGTCGAGCCGAGAGCCAGCACGCCGAAGGCGTGCGTACCCAGCGCACGCTTCCCGCTCATCATCAAACGTGATTATCGACTGCAGGTGCGGAAGCTGAGTGCTGATGTTTGCAACTCGTTCCTGAAACTCCGAGTGAACAAGAATCGCTTTCGCCTCAGAATTGTTCATCACGAATTCAATCTCGTGCTCTTTCAAAAGCGAGTTCACCGGCCCGGCGAGCGCGCCGAGCTGCCAGCAAGCAAAGTAACCGATGATGTATTCAGCGCTATTCGGCATCAGCAGGCTGACCACATCGCCTTTCCGAATACCGTGCGCTTCCAGCATCCCCGCCGCGCGATCAACTGCTGCCGAGAACTCCGCATAAGTGAATTGCCGGCCATCAAGTTCAGAAAGCAGGAATGCCCTGTCAGACGTGCGGGCAACTCGCTGCTCAAGCAAATCGCCAATGTTTTGTGGTTCGCTGGTCATGGCTCGAAGCATTGTAATTGGAGAGGGGTAGCAAGCGAAGCGCGGCACCGCTTTGATTGTTTGGAGTACCGCCTTCAGGTGGAATCTCGGTTGAAAATGACGCCGCGTAAACGCGGAACTCCCAACCAAAGCGCCGTCGTCGCTACGACCACCCCAGCGCGGCCGTCGCGCCGGGGACCCCCGGTACTTTGCCGGCGCAATCCAAATCTGTTGTAGAATGCGCCGGTTTTTTCATCGACGCTTCGTGAGGACAACTACCCTGCATATTCAAAAAGAAGTTTTGGTCGCACTGGCCCTGGGATTTCTTTGCCTGGGTGGCACGTCGGTGACTGCTCAGGACAATTACGAAATCCAGGTCTACGGTTCCGAGACCGTGGCGCGGGGCGCCACCATGATCGAACTGCATAACAACTTCACGGCAAAGGGCGCAAAGAAAACGGACGACGGCACGCTGCCGACTAATCACGCATGGCACGAAACGATCGAGATCACGCACGGCTTTAATGATTGGTTCGAGACGGGTTTTTACATCTTCACCAGCGCCCGCAACGGCAGCGGATGGGATTATGTCGGCTCGCACATCCGGCCACGCTTTCGGATTCCGCCGAAATGGCACTGGCCGGTCGGCGTTAGTCTTTCACAGGAGATCGGCTTCGTGCGACGAAAGTTTTCTGAGGACACGTGGAGCTGGGAGATTCGTCCGATCATCGACAAGGACCTGGGAAAGTGGTATCTCGCCTTCAATCCCGCGCTCGAGCGCGCATTGACGGGTCCAGGGAAGAAGAAAGGTTTCGAGTTCGCTCCTAACTTCAAAGTCGCTTATTCAGTAACCAGGAAAGTCGATGTCGGACTTGAGTATTACGGCGCGCTTGGCCCGCTCAGTGGTTTTGATCCGAAGCGCGAACAGCAACATCAAATTTTTCCGGCGATCGATCTAAACGTTTCGCCCAAGTGGGAATTCAACTTTGGCGTCGGCATCGGCATGACGCGCAGCACCGATCATCTGATCCTCAAAATGATCATCGGGCGGCGATTTGAGTTTGGGAAAAAGAAAGCGCAACCAGCCTCCTCTCCAGAGTGACCTGATTATCGTTCGGCATTCGTGATATATTCACGCCACGCAAACAGAGAATGATTTCGTTTAGAAGCCGGACTTGTCCGGCTCACGCATCTTGCGGCGGCCCAAGTGCCGCGTCTAAACGGAAACGTTGGAACCAACAGAATTGAATATGGATACTTATCGAAATTTTATCGGCGGCAAATGGATCGAATCCATCTCGGCAAAGACCGTCAACAACATCAATCCCGCAAACACGGAAGAAGTCATCGGCGCCAATCGGCAAGCCACGCGCGAAGAAGCACGCGCCGCAGTCGAAGCGGCCAGCGCTGCATTTCATGACTGGCGGCGCACGCCCGCGCCCGCGCGCGGAAAAATCGTTGCCCAGGCGGCCCGCCTGATGGAGGCAGCGAAAGAAGAGCTGGCTACGATTCTGACGCACGAAGAAGGCAAGACAATTTCGGAGTCACGCGGCGAACTGCAGCGCTCGATCAACGTCGCTGAGTTTTGCGCCGGCGAATCGCGACGCATGAATGGCGAAACGATCTTGTCCGAGCTGCCTTCGAACTTTGTTTACACAATCAAGCAACCGCTCGGCGTGGTGGCGTGCGTAACCCCCTGGAACTTTCCGGTGGCAATCCCTACGTGGAAAATCGCGCCGGCCCTGGTCGCGGGCAACACGGTAGTTTTCAAACCAGCGACGATCACTCCGGCGACGGCCGTTCGCATCGTCGAGATATTTGAAGAAGCTGGAATTCCGGCCGGCGTTTTGAATTTGATTCTGGGCTCGGGCTCCGACGCGGGTGACGAAATCATCAATCATCCTGCGGTGAAAGCAGTCTCGTTCACCGGTTCGAACGGCGTCGGCATTCGCCTCTATGAACAGGTTTCGCGGCGCGGCGGTAAGTGTCAGTGCGAGATGGGCGGCAAGAATCCAGTCGTGATCCTCGAAGACTGTGACATGGATCTCGCGGTTGAAAACACTGCGCAAGGCGCGTTTGGATCCTCGGGACAGCGCTGCACCGCCACCAGTCGCGCAGTTGTCGTCGATAAGATCGCGGACGAATTCGTCGAGCGAATTTCGCAGCGCGCGCAATCCATGCGCATCGGCGACGGCATGGATCCGCAAACGGAAATGGGACCGAGCGTCGATGAGAGTCAGTTCAAGACCGTGCTCGAATACCTGAATGTCGGCCGTGAAGACGGCGCGACTTTGATTTGCGGCGGTGAACGCGCCACGGGCAACGGTCTGGATAAGGGATATTTTGTGAAGCCGACCGTTTTCGATCACGTCACTCCCGAGATGCGCATCGCACGCGAAGAAATCTTTGGACCCGTGCTTTCCGTAATGCGCGTGAAAGACTTTGAACAAGCTATGGAAGTCGCGAACGACACCGAGTTCGGCTTGTCCTCTTCAATTTTTACCAACGATGCGGCGCGCATCTTCCGCTTTGTCGATGAGATTGAAACCGGCATGACGCACATCAACTCACCGACGACCGGCGGCGAAGCTCACATTCCGTTCGGCGGTATCAAAGGCACCGGCATCGGCGATCGTGAACAGGGATCGACCGCGCTCGATTTCTACACCGAACTGAAAGTGGTGTACGTTGATTACACCGGAAGAAAACGCGAAGGGAATTTATATTAGATGGAGAAGTCTCGATGAGAATCCTGAAATACACATTCTGGCAGGATGGCGAGTTCTTCCTCGGATATTTGAACGATTACCCGAACTACCAAACACAGGCGTACTCAAAGGACGAATTGCTGGAAAATCTTAAAGACCTCCCAATTGACCTTGAATCAGGCGAGGTTCCTTTCATTAGAAAAGGGGAAGAGCTGGCGAATGCAGACTAAGACTCTTGGTGTAACGCTTTTCATTCTGATGTGCGCGGCATTTGCCAGCGCTCAATCGAATGACAGCATCTATACGAGCCTCTCAACAAAAAGCTGTCGAACGATTAGATCTACTTCGACCGAGGGCGGCTCGTACGTGGGAATTTGTCCGGGCGTCGCGGGCTACAAACTTCAGTCTGAAGAAGGTGACCTGCGGCAAAATATTCAGGTCATCACTCCAAGCGGGAAAAAGCATTCGCTCGAACTTTGGAACGTAATCGGATCAGGTTTTTCGGCTCTTGGTGAGAAGGCTGAGTGGCGAGTCAAGCGTCAGAACGGCAAGACGATTCCGGTCGCGCTGATCATTCGTTACAACGTCGCCAACCCTGAAGATTCTACCAAGAGCTCATCGTATCTCGCCGTGGCCAAGATCACCGCCGCAAAAATTTGTGTCACCGACAAAATCGAACCGAAGGCGGACGCGAATGTCGCCGCCCGGATTGCCGCGGACAATGCCGGCACAAAACCTTGCCTCGAGTAATCACAGCAAGGTTTACAATTCACCATTAGCGCGAAGATGATTTGTATTAGCGAGGCGAAAATGAATAAGACGTACACGGCGGTCGTAAAGCAGGAAGATGGTTGGTGGTTGGGCTGGGTTGAAGAAGTACCAGGCGTCAATTGCCAGGAACAAACGCGTAAGGAATTAATCGAGACTCTGAAGGTAACGCTACGCGAAGCCCTGGAATTCAATCGCAATGAAGCCAGGGATGCCGCCGGTCGTGATTACGAAGAAGAATTAATCGCAGTATGAAGCGCAAGGAGCTCCTTCGCTATCTCCGGTCAAACGGTTGCGAATTGCTGCGCGAAGGTGGTCGTCATTCTTGGTGGCATAATCCGACACTAAACAAAAGGTCTGCTGTTCCAAGACATAACGAGATCAAAGATATCCTAATTGAAAAGATCTGTAAGGATCTCGGTATACATGGTCCAAAGGAGCGAAAATGAGTACTGCTGAACCTAAAGCTGCATCTTCCGAAACCGTTCGCAAACACAAAGAATTTCTCTTCCCCGCAGTCGCCACTTATTACCAGGAGCCGCTGGCGCTGGTGAAAGGCGAAGGCGCGCACGTCTGGGATGACAAAGGCGACAAGTATCTAGACTGTTTCGGCGGCGTGCTGACTGTCAGCGTCGGTCACGCGAATCCGGCAGTTAATGAAGCGATCATCAACCAGGTCAAAACGATTTCGCACACTTCGACGCTATACGCGAATAAGCCGCAATCCGATTTGGCTGAGAAGCTGGCGCAGATTACTCCCGGCAAGTTAAGGAAATCTTTTTTTACGAACAGTGGCACTGAAGCCGACGACACCGCCGTGCACGCGGCCAAGCTGGCGACCGGCCGTCACGAGATTGTTGTCCTCCGGCATGCGTACAGCGGCAGATCCGCAACTTCGCTATCCGCCATGGGACACTCGAACTGGCGGCCTCTGCCGCCGCAAGTCAGCGGTTTTGTTCATGCGCCCGCGCCGTACTGCTACCGCTGTCCCTACAAGCTTACCTATCCGGAATGCGGACTCGCGTGCGCAAACGACATCGAAGAATTGATCATGACTACCACGACCGGAGAAATCGCCGCGTTCATGGCGGAGCCAATTCTTGGCGTCGGAGGATTCATCGTGCCACCGGCTGGATATTTCGAACGAGCAGTCGAGATCACGCGCAAGCACGGCGGCCTGTTCATCGCTGACGAAGTGCAGACCGCCTGGGGCCGCACCGGTGAAAAATGGTTCGGCATTGAGAACTGGGATGTTGAGCCCGACATCATCACTTCGGCGAAAGGCCTCGGCAACGGAGTGCCGATCGGCATCACCGTCGCGACGCCCGAAGTTGCCGACAAGTTTCCCGGTCTGACGTTCTCTACGTTCGGCGGCAATCCGGTTTCCTGCGCAGCAGCTCTGGCTGTGCTCAAAGTGATCGAAGACAACGATCTGAAAAAGAACTCGGCAGTCGTCGGTGCATACTTCCGCGAGAAGCTCGAAGGCTTGAAAGACAAATATCAGGTGATCGGCGACGTGCGCGGCATGGGCCTGATGCAAGCGATGGAACTGGTCAAGAATCGCGAAACGAAAGAGCCCGATCCGCAGACGGTCCTGAAAGTCTTTGAAGAAACCAAGAAGCGCCGCGTGCTCGTCGGCAAAGGCGGTCTTTATGGCAACGTGATCCGGACCGGCATGATGCTCAATTCAACGAAAGATCATGTGGATGAATTGATCGAAGCGTTGGATGCGAGTTTCGCGGCGGCTCAATAATGCTGCAGCGATGTGGGGTAAGGAAAACAGTGGCGCGCCCAAAAGAGGATGCCAAGCCGACACGAGGTAAGGCGTCGACGCGGCGAGAATTGAAGCGCCAGAAAAGCCTTGAGATGTGGCAAGAGCGAGGTGACGCCGCCATCTTTGCTGAGGCGTGGAGACTGGTTGAACTTCGCCATCTTAAGCGTGGCGGAAAACTTGAGGATCTTCGCCTTAGACGGGACAAAGTTCGACGACTGACGGCGCTGCGGAGTACTCCTTAAATGACAAGGCAGACATCCACCGCTCGCGAACACCGATAAGGGTCAGTGTTCATAGGGAGCTTCAGCGCCGTTAGGCGCGCAATGTTTATAGCGCCCGAAGTTTTACTAGATGGGTAAGCCTCCTTTAGGAGCGGAATGTGAAATCGATTTACATTACGCTCCTAAAGGAGCTTATTTGATTTATTCTGGGCGTGGTTCTATAAACATTTCGCTCCTGACGGAGCGAAGTCTTTATCAGAGTTATCGATCGTTATTCGTTTGACAAATTAACAAGCGAGAGGTCTCCGATGCTGGATCCGCTCGGTTGAATCAAAGAGAACTCGCTGCTATAAACCTGTGCT
>DASWQK010000588.1:0-7703 GCA_036403735.1 Pyrinomonadaceae bacterium | reverse complement strand
CCCCTCGCTGCCGGACTGGTAGACACATTCGAAAGCCGCGGACTGAAAGTCGTCGGTCCACGAAGTGAAGCAGCGCGCTTGGAATCAAGCAAAGCTTTTGCCAAGGATTTCATGGCGCGTCATTCAATTCCAACCGCGCGCTCTCGCGTGGCGACATCTGTCGACGAAGCCGCAGCTGTAATGAACTCCGGCGAGTTTGGCGATCAAAACTCGAGCCTAGTGATAAAGGCTGACGGGCTCGCAGCCGGAAAAGGAGTTTTCATCCCATCGGATCGACGGGAAGCTTTCGCTGCTCTAGCGGAATTGAAGAGCGGAGTCGTTGGTGCCGAGGCTGCTCGTAAAATCCTGATCGAGGAACGACTAACGGGACCCGAGGTGTCGGTTCTCTTATTCTCGGATGGTAAAGACTATCGTCTGATGCCGGCGGCGCGAGATCATAAGCGGATCGGTGAAGGCGATACGGGTCCAAACACCGGCGGCATGGGTTCGATTACCGCCGCCGGTATCATCGACTCTGCAACGCTTGGTCAGGTGGCAAGCCAAGTCGTCGAACCAACCTTGCAAGGGTGCCGCGATGAAGGCTTTCCGTTTCGCGGCATACTTTTTATAGGGTTGATGCTGACCCCGGATGGACCACGCGTGCTTGAATACAACGTGCGCTTCGGCGATCCGGAGACACAGGCAATCCTCGTTCGATTGAAAACGGACCTCGCGAAAATCTTTGAGGCAATAAGTGAAGGGGAGCTGGGCCAACTGAACATAGAGTGGTCGCCTGATTCATCCGCTTGCGTGGTGCTGGCGGCGCGCGGATATCCGGCGAAAGCTGAAATCGGAGCGACGATCCACGGTATTGAAGGGATCGAGCACCGGCAGGACGTTCACGTTTTCCATGCGGCCACTTCGCGCGCCAACGGCGAATGGCTAACCGCCGGCGGACGCGTGTTGGGCGTGACCGCAACGGGTGCGGACCTGGATGTGGCGTTGTCACGGTGTTACGAAGCCGTTGGTGAAATTCAATGGGACGGCATGCAGTATCGGCGCGACATCGGCCGCGGCTGACGGCGCGCGATCCGGCTCGTTGAATCACTGAGGTTTTCATTGCTGCTTACTGCTCACTGCTTACTGCCAGCTTTTCTCTGCTATACTCGCCGTCAAAAGTGGTTGAAAATGCAACCATGCGCCTTGCTCTTTCGTACAACTCGACGGCCCTCCGAGCGTTTTCGACGGCCGTACGAAATCATCTTTTCGAATCTGATTTAGCCGGAGGACGAAATGGGACTTTGGACTAGGGTAAAACGTTCGATGCGTGCGCTGTTCGGCGGAATTGTGGAAGCCACGGAGGATCCGGAGCTGATCCTGCAACAAACCATCCGCGACATGCGCGATCGGATCCCCGACCTGAATAATTCCGTGGCCCAGGTCATGGCAACGGAAAAGCTGCTCGGCAAGAACAAGGAACGGCTTGAGTCTCAGGTTGTCGATCTGGATTCCAAGATCAAAGCATCGGTGAAGATGGGCCGCGACGACATCGCGACTGCTTACATTGGCCAGCTATCGCAGGCCCAGCTCGATTTGCAGCGGACTATCCACCAATACGAACATTCACAGCTGGCATCGAAGCAGGCGCTCAAAGCGCGCGACAATTACATGCTCCAGATGCAGCGCCGCACGGCTGAAGCGATGCAGCTAATCAATCAGTCGAAGCAGGCGAAGCTGCAAGAGCAACTTGCGCAAACCATGGCCTCGTTCCAGATTGGCGACGATGCCGGGACCTTTGACGAGATGCGCGACAAGATCGATCGCCGCGCGGCTGCCGCCGAAGCCAGAATGCAACTGGGCACCACCTCGGTCGATAATCAAATGCAGGAAATCGAGAAAGAAGCGATGGACATGCAGTTGCAGGACAAGCTGCTGCAGTACAAGAAAGACATGGGTTTACTGCCAGCCGACACAAGTGGCGCGCCTCAGGCATTGCCGGCGCAGGGAGAGACGACGCAGCAACCTTAATGAATGTATCTGGCTGCCTCGATTGTTAGGGACTTCAATACTTTAAGTACGACCGTATTTCATGGACTGGCCCAAGATCGATTCTCGATATTTAAAAGAAGCCTTCAAAGAGCCGATTAATTTTTGGGGTATGGCCGGCTTTCTTGTGGGCGCGGTCTTCTTCCAGGATGTAACGCCGCTGTTGTTGGGGCTCGGATCCGAAGCGCTCTATCTTACTATCGTGCCTGCCGCACCTTTCTATCGCCGCCTGGTCGAACGCCGAACCAAGGAACGCGCGCGCAAACTTCGTGAGGCGCAACGCGAAGCGGTAATCAAAGGGTTCGACCCGCGCGAGCGCGAGGCAGTCGAATACCTCCGTTGGATGAAGAACCAGATCTATTCCAACTACAAGAAATTCACCACCAGCAAGGAAATTCCGGCGAACCTGCAAACCCTCGATCAGCGTTGGGAAGATTTTGTCGATTTGCTTGACGTTTACCGCCGGCGAAAGCATCACCTGAGGTCAACGAATCGCCAAGCCGTGCAGAATCAGCTCAAGCAGGCAGAGCACTCCGTTCAATCTTCGACCGATGATCGACAAAAGCGGATTCAGCAAGCAAACGCGGAAATCCTCAGGCGGCGCGTCGCCGCCTTCAACGATCTCGAACGATCGGTTCGCATGGTTGAAGGCCAACTGCAATCAATCGAAAATTTCTTTGGCCTGGTAAATGATCAGGTCGTCACCCTGCCGACTCCGGAACGCGTCTCCTCGTTGCACTTCGAACAGCTCAGCGACTCGATCGCGATGACCCGACAAATGCTCGAAGAGACTGCCGACACCTTCGGGATGCTCGACAATCAGAACCGCGAATTGGACCTGCTGCTTTCACACGGCTCATCTGGTAAGTAGACGACAGCGTCAGTTGCGCTCGATCTTAGCTCGGTAAGTCTAAAGCGCCGTTAGGTGCGCAATATTTATAGAAGCCCGCGGAAATAGTCTTTTCCAAGCTCCTTTAGGAGCGAGATAAGCTGTCGCTCCTAAAGGAGCTATTAAAAAAAAAAGAATGAACGCTTCCACTATAAATATTTGGCTCCTGACGGAGCCGACGGTTTCCGCCACATTTCCCCTCGACCGCAACGCAGCCGCCGCTAACAATTCCGGTCTTTGGGCCATCCTAATGGCCTGATTTCCGGCCACTTAGCGGTTAACGTATTCCCTCAGAAAACACACTCTATCGTGTTGAAAAAAAAGATAGCCACAAGATATTGACATCCGCTAAAACTCGGCGTATAGTCCGTTCTGCTTTGGTTGAGACGGCTGGCGGCGGCGGCAGATGGGTTCCAAACCCAGCTCCGCAATGGTAGTAGTGACTTCGCAAAACCGACCGTAGTACCTGCAAAAAAACTCAGTTTTTATTCAAGGCGATCATGTGTCGTCTGGGCATTTTATTCCCCAAATTGGCCTCGCGTGCGGTCTCCGCGCGGGAAAGGTAAACTAAATGAAATCCGCGAGTGGTGCGAAGATGACAAAGGTGTCTCAAAACGAAATAGCCGAATCGATTGTCTCGTTTAAGCGCCAGCCTCTGCCGCTGGGATTGAATGCGCGCAAGGTCATCGCCAAGCGTTACTCGCTGAAAGACGCCAAAGGCAACTCGCTGGAAGAATGGTCGGACATCGTCGCGCGGGTCGTCGCGCACGTGTCCGTGGCGGAAACTGATCCAGCCCAGCGCGACATCTTCTATAACGCCATGAGCGACATCATGACTGCGCGCGAGTTTGTTCCCAATACACCTTGTCTCGTCAACGCCGGTAAGCCAAACGGCCAGCTCGCCGCTTGCTTTGTGCTCGACGTGCCGGACTCGATCGCGGGCATCATGAAAACCGCGACGGATGCGGCCATCATTCATCAGACCGGCGGCGGCACCGGCTTCACTTTTGAAAAGTTGAGACCGAGCGGTTCGATGGTCAGCTCGACGCATGGTGTTGCCAGTGGCCCCGTCTCGTTCATGAACATCTTCAATACGACCACCGACACCGTGAAGCAGGGCGGCGTGCGTCGCGGCGCGAACATGGGCATGATGCGCGTCACGCATCCCGACATTCTGCGTTTCATTCACGCGAAGAACGATCAGCACTCGCTCACGAATTTCAATATCTCAGTGAATGTTACGGACAAGTTTCTCGATGCCGTCGATCACAACGAGTGGTATCAGCTCGACTTCAAAGGCGAGCTGTGGAACGAGCCCGTTTTCGATCCGGTCACCGGCCGCAACTACGTCGTCTATCGTCGCCCCGACGGATCGACCGTCACCTTCCGCGACAAAGAATCATTCGACATCGCGGATCTTTCCGACGCTTTGATTGAAGAGCCACCGGCTCCCGGAATGGTCTATGCGCGCGACATCTGGAACCGGATCATTTCCAGTGCTCATAAATACGCCGAGCCCGGCATCGCGTTCATCGATGAAGTCAATCGCCACAATCACATGATGAACTCGATGGGGCCGATCATGGCGAGCAATCCCTGCGGCGAGCAGTTTCTGCACTTCGCGAACTCGTGCAATCTGGGCTCGATCGATGTGAACAAGTTTTATGATCGCGAAAATCGTCTGGATTGGGATCGGCTGGCCGAAGTCACGCATTGGACCACGCGTTTTCTCGATAACGTAATCGACACCTGCGCCTGGCCGCTGGCGGAGATTAACGACGTCGTCAAGCGCACGCGTCCCCTGGGTTTGGGGATCATGGGTTTTGCCGATCTCTGTTTGAATTTGAAGATTTCTTACGGTTCAGCTGCATCCATCGATCTGATGGATGAAGTGATGGGATTCATCCGCCGCGAAGCTTGGACCGAAAGTCTGCGTCTTGGCGCCGAACGCGGTGTCTTTCCCGAACTCGAACCGAATCGCGAATCCTACGCCGACTTTCTCTACAACGAAATCGGCATCTCACGTGAAGTTCCGCTCACCCCGCGTAACTATGAAGTAACGACGATAGCTCCTACGGGCACGATTTCCCTGGTTGCAGAAACGTCGTCGGGAGTAGAACCCAACTTCTCGTGGGCGTACGTGCGAAAGGACACTCTCGGCACGCGCACGTACGTTCACACCCTCGCCGCCCAGGCTTTGGGCCTGGATGTAGATCAGACGGACGCGGATTCGATCGATACCGCCGCCAGCTATGTAGTCGAGCACGAACACGAGCTGCCCGGTTATTTCATTTCGGCGATGTCCATCAGCGCAGAGCAGCACGTGCATGTGCTCGCCGCCGCGCAACGCAACGTCGATAACAGTGTGTCGAAGACCTGCAACGGCGCAGTCAACGACACCCTCGAGTCAGTCGATCATCTCTATCGCTTAGCCCGTCAGCTGGGTTGCAAAGCCGTCAGTTATTACCGCGACGGCTCGCGCGAAAATCAGGTACTGACTTCGATGAAGCAGGAAACCAAGGCTGAGACGCCGACGGTCGTCACGACCACAACAATCATCGAGCCTCTGGATGAAGTCGCGCCGATTGGCACTGAATCAGAAAACGAAGCCGCTGCGCGAAGATTAGCCGAAGCAGAAGCCGCCGCACGCAAGCAGGGAGCGATTCGTCTCGAACGTCCGCGCGAACTGCGCGGCGCGACCTGGCGCATTCCTTTCGACGGACAGAACCTCTACGTCACCGTCAATCATGACGACGAGATGATTCAGGAAGTCTTCGCAACCGGTCCCATCAGCGGCGGCGTCGGCATGCTCGCTTCCAAGATGCTGCGCGGCGGATTCGATGCCGCGGAAGTTTCTTACAGCCTGAATAAAGTGACAGGCACCCACGCCGTCTGGTTCAACGAGCGCCTGCTGACCTCACCCGAACAAGCCGTCGCCGAATGCCTCATGATCACGAACCGGCGCTTGAAAGGCCATCCCGATTCCGCACGCGCCCTCGGCAAACAAGCCGTTTCTTCTACGGCTTCAGTCGGCGCGCAACCCGTCGGCGGCGCGATCATGTCGACAATGATCAGCACCTGCCCCGAGTGTCACGGCCAACTAGAGCACGCGAGTGGCTGTGATTTTTGTCGGGATTGTGGGTATAGCAAGTGTAAGTAGCCGGGAGCGCAGACATCCTGTCTGCATCTTGTCAGTACCGCGAGGGGTAGCGACCGGGTTGATTGAGGACGGTGCAGTAGCCCGACCGTGGGGGAGGGCGTCATTGAGTAGTTAGGTCAGTACCATCCGCGTGAGCGGATGGATCACAGAAGCAAGGACATTAAGAGAGGATTACCAAACAAGATTTTAACAGCGCAGTTTAGTTCAACCATCGTTCATTAGTTTTCGAACCAGGCGAGAACTCACCTCGCGATTTCAATTGACCAGCTAGTTTTCCAGACTTCCGCTCAACAAGCAGCCCAAGCCTTCAAAACCAACTCGGCCGTCGCGAGAGATCGTGACGGTTTATTATTTCAACCGAAGATATGTTTGATCTTTACGGCCCGAATTCATTACGAGTTAAGGCATACATCAAAGCAATTGCTGAGATGTCTGAGCAAGAGTTTGCGAATATCGACCGATTGAATCTAGACAGTGATCGGTTGATTGCGGTGTTTCAGAAAGCGTTAAGCTTCAAGAATGAGAGATTGCCTCAAACGGAGAATGCTTCTCGTGATGCAACGTTGGCAGCTCTTCACAAAGGAACCACTAATCAGATCGTTTTTGTTTCGTTGGTTGCATCTGTTTTGGTGCTGGAGGATCGTCTCAATCGCGATGAGCAAGTGTTTCTCCACTTATTCGTAATTGACCCCAGAGTCCCGCTCCGTCGGTTATATACCGAGCACAAGAAAGAGGATTTCGCGATAGAGCAATTCTGCGAACATCTCTCGCGAATAGATGATGAGAACGCTTACATCAAAGTTAGGCCCGACGCTCGTGGCCAAATAGGCGAAGGGCTTCCGGATTTCATCCTGCACCGTTCGGGCCAAGACTTTACTATCGAGCACACGTATATAAACAGTTACGAAAACCAAGTGCTCTATGAACACCTTTATTCAAAGTATTTCAAGCCGTTGAATATCGAAGAAAGGATTAGAGAAGCCTTTCCGAATAAGCTAATTGACATATCGATTCCGATAGACGCCTTTAAGCGCGAGTCGGAGGCAAGAAAGTTCGATTTCAATCAGTTCATAGAAAACCTAATAAATGCTGTCACGCGCACGCCCGAAACTTACAACCCGAGCACGGGTAAAAGATTTGAATTTCCAAGTACGCGATTTCCGGTTTTCATTTCGAAGTGTAAAGGGTTCGGCGTAACGTTCGTAGTCCAGATTGTGCCGGCTTCCAGCGAGCAGGTGAGAGAACATTTGGTTGCAGAAATCAAGAGAGCGGTCAGTCGTAAACGAAAAAAACTCGCAGTTGCACAGACAAGAGGTGAAAATACGATTCTGTTGCTTGATACGGATGATTACGCCCTAATTAACTATGAAATACTGGCACACGCCTTCGCCGCCGCAGTTGGTACTGATCAATCGCAGTTCCAAGGGATCGATGACGTTTACATCCAACATCGCGGAGGCGGATGTTGGATATTTCCCGTCAAACTGGGTGAGCAGTTGTATCCCCATTTGCCCGAGTTCGAAGAGTACTGGAAGAAACAGGCACAGCTATTAGGCGTTCGCTTAGGAGGGGAATAAAACGGAGTCAGGTCTGCGATTTTTTTGCGATTTGTCTCGGCTTACTTTGACG
>DASWQK010000587.1:0-2730 GCA_036403735.1 Pyrinomonadaceae bacterium | reverse complement strand
AGCCGCGCGCGTTGCGTCGTACACGCGTGAGACAATCACGTAATCCGCCGGCGCAAAGGCATCGATGTAAGTGCTCTGAAACGTTGCGTGACAGGAAGTGCGCGAGCGTGGCTCGAAGACTGCGACGATGCGCCGCTCCTGGTACTTTAGTTTCAATGCCGCGAGAGTTTCGCGCACGGCCGTTGGATGATGGGCAAAGTCATCGATAACGGTGATGCCGTTCACTTCGCCGCGCACTTCGCAACGACGGCGCACGCTCTTAAAAGTCGCGAGCGCATCGACAATTACCTGGCGCTCAACTCCCCAGGCATCTGCCGCGATGACGACCGCGAGGCAGTTGCGGACATTGAAGTCGCCAATTAGCGGCGTCTGAAACTCAGCCCATTGGGCGCCCTCACGAAATACATCAAAGTGGGTGATCCCTTCGGCATAGTTAACGTTGCGCGCCTGCCACTTTGCTTCATCGGAAGTCCCGAAAGTTTCCAGTTGAGTGAAGAGCTTTTGCCCAAAGGACGCGACGACCTCACGCACCGGTGTACTGTCCCAACCAACGATCAGCTTTCCGCTGCCCGGGACCAGATTCATCAAGCGGCGAAACGCGAGTTTCACCGCGTCGAGATCTTTGTAGATGTCCGCATGATCGAATTCGATGTTATTGACGACCGCGACCTCAGGCTGGTAATGCATGAACTTCGGACCTTTATCGAAGTAAGCGGTGTCGTATTCGTCGCCTTCGATGATGAAGTAATCACTACCGGTCACGCGGAAACTCACGCCAAAGTTTTGCACGACCCCGCCGACAAGAAACGAGGGATTCAACTCCGCTTGATCGATTACCCAGGCAGCTAAACTTGTCGTGGTTGTCTTTCCGTGCGTGCCGGCGACAACTAGCGAACGCCGTCCGCGAATGAATTCTTCTTTCAGAACTTCCGGCAGCGATCGATAGTTCAGACGGCGATCGAGCGCACTTTCCACTTCCGGATTGCCGCGCGGAATAGCATTGCCGACCACGACGCAATCAGGCGACGCAACATGAGAGGCGTCATAGCCTTTCATGATTTGAATTCCCAGGCCTTCCAGCATCGTCGACATCGGCGGATAGACATTCTCGTCCGAGCCGGTCACCTGATGCCCGCGTGCTTGCAGCATTCCGGCCAGCGATGCCATCGCGGTGCCGCAAATTCCAATCAAGTGATAATGCATATTGGTGAAGGATGAATCGGTGAGATCTATCCAGCCGCCCGCGCCGCTTCGATCAATTCGCGGAACCGCTGGTCGAGTCCATCGATGCACTGATTTCTTTCCAGGTTCACGATGGCGAGTTCTTTGATGACGCCGTCTTTTTCATCCACCGGCACGCTTTCAAACTCATAGACCTTTTCCTGCACATGCCAAAGCTTGCAAACCGTCTGGGCCAGTTGGGCGAAACTTTCTCCCAGCGTGCCCTTAAATTCCGGAACTACGTTGCCGTCTTTTTTGTAAACCTTGTTTTGTGCGAAGGTGAGCCGCTCAATCGGGATCTCGCCAGAGATGGCCGCGCTCATGAATTCATCAATCTCGTGATGAAGTTGCTGCTCCTGCGCGCGCAGACTCTGCAAGCGTTCCGCATCGTCGGTATGCCACAGCTTAAGCTTTACCGTCGCTAACTTATCGCACAATGAGCCGAGTGTTTCCGCCATGCGTTCCTTATTGGTCTTGCTGCTTACATGCGAGAAAGCGCACGAACCAGTCGCCCCATGGATCGTCGGATTTCTCGTCGGAGATCACTGTTACAGTATAGCCGCGACTCTTGAAGAAGTTGATTAGCTCATCACGATCGAAGTGATATGCGAATTCATTGGCCGCGTTATTGTAGGTGTTCGATATCTGAATCCGGCGGACGCGAAAATTCTGACCTTCATAGGCGAGGGTATCGTTGGCGCCCTCACCATTAATAAGACAATAGCCGCCGATGAAGATGTTATCGGACAGCGACATCAGGTTCTCGAAGAAAAGAAAGGGCGCGAAGCTGTGGTAGTAAACGCCGTGCGCGAACGCTAAGTCAAAGGCCCCATACTTGTTGCGATCCGCGTTGTGAAAGTCGTCCATCACCAAACGCACGTTCGGCCAGGCCAGGCTGTACTGGGCGATCATCGTTTTGATGAAGCTGACGGCGCGCGCCTCGATGCAGGTGACGCTCTCCGCGCCAAGGTTTACGAGACCAGCAGTCTGTGCGCCTTCCATCGGACCGAACTCGATGACGCGCCGGCCCGCCAACGAAAAAGCGGCGTTCAACTCAGCCAGCGGACCAAAGAACTGTTCGCCTGCATAATACGTCGTCAACTCTGCCATCGCTTCGACGCAGTACGTCAATGAGGTCTGACCTTCGATTATGGTTGTAAATGGCAACACCAGTTCCTGTATTCCGGTCACCCGAGCGCCGTAGCTTTCCCTTAGCTTCTTGACCACCCGCCATTGCGCTTCAGTCTGCGGCAGCTTACATATGATGATGAGCGAGGTTGAGGGAAACCGGCTGATATCTACCTCAGTCTGCCAGTCCCACTCAATGCCTTCCGCGACCACGTTGTACATGGCGAAGCCCGATTGCAGGTAATCTATCTGACTCTTGCTGCCGAGCAACAGAAACGGCGCGTGAGTCGCCTCCAGCCGTAATGGGATAAGTGATTTGAACAGCCGGTGATTCCAGATGCCGGGTACGAGCAGACTGCCTTGCTCCATTTCAAAATGGTT
>DASWQK010000586.1:0-5858 GCA_036403735.1 Pyrinomonadaceae bacterium | reverse complement strand
CTCGTCGAAGCAGGCTTCACTCCACTCGAAGCGATAAAGATCGCGACCCTCAATGGCGCGAAGTTTCTCGGCGAGGATTCCCGCATCGGATCGATCGCGATCGGCAAACAAGCCGACCTGATGATCGTGAAAGGCAATCCTGCTACAAAGATCAGCGACATAGAAAACGTCGAGATCGTTTTTAAAGACGGTGTTGGTTATGACTCAGAGAAGTTGATTCAGTCGGTGCAGGGGTTGGTCGGGATTCGGTAATCACGGCGTAGCCGTGAAAGAAAGTAGCCGGGGGTAAGTGCGAAGCACGCCACCCCCGGATCAGGTCGTTGATTTTGATTCCGAGCCCGCGGGAGCGGGCGACAGATTCAACGGCTGGTATTATTTCCGACGTTCCCGTTCCAACTCCCACCCCAGAATCGCCTGGGATACGGTGTTGTAACTAATTCGCCAAGCGATCGCATTTCGACCCACGTATTCTGGTCGACTGTTTTCTTGTTCGTGTATCTCTTTGATGCCTAGAACAAGCTGCTCAACGCATCGATCCAAAAGTTCATCGATGGGAACAATCCAGCTAAATGACCCTTTTGGATTGTTCCAGTTTACATTGGCGCGAAAGCCCGCAAGTAACGGCATGATCCATCCTAGCGGAATCTTCCCGTTCACGTTTTCATTCAAAAAGACCAAGTGATTCTCGCGATTCGATTCACTTCGGATCCGAATGGTCTTGCCAGCTTTGTACTGGCCAACTTTCAGCTTCAGGCTTCTCTTCTCGATTTCATCGCGAAGTCGAAGAATCTCCGGGGCCTTCGATATCAAGATCGAGAAGGAATCACTGCTACTTAAGCCCTCAGGCTTTTTCTCAGTCTCTGCGGCTTGGTCCGCAAATCTTCTTACGATTCCTTCCTTTCGACCGAAAAGCGCGACGGGGTGCTTCTTCTCGTTGTACTCACTGCAGTCAAACACAGCGAGATAGTAGAGCACCTCGCGAACGTCAACAGGAAAGGGGTCATTCATTCGGTATGCGATAGAATTCGCATAAGGCTCATCCTTAATTACCGTGCGCAATCTTGCGAAGTGTTCGCGTAAGTTCTCCAGACTCTTAAGGTCTACTTGCTGACTAGTGTTTAGGCCGCCAGCAATCTCAGCTATCTGATCGGCCTCGATTCCGGTTACAACCTTGATGAAAACATACGCCGGCCATTTCTCAGGAGGTTGTTGCTGAACCTCCAGAATCGCATCCAGGGTGTGACCACCGTCCACAACGCCATGCAATCGCGCGTCCTCAAGATCCAGAAGAGCTTCCCGTCTCTTCTCATCGAAAGTCAGGTCGCTGGCTACTAAAGTGATCCCTCGATTGCGCTCGTGAAAGCGTGCTGGCTCGTCCTGCAAGGTCTTGACTATCGAACGATAGACGGAACTTCGACGGTTGATCTCCCTGGGGTTTACAGCACGCCAGTCCCAAAGGTCTCGCGGAACGTTGGCAACGGGTGTAAAGAACAACCCTACCTTTGACTCTCCAACTGGTGATTGAATTGAACGAAATTGACTGGTGGGAAAACGAACTATGCTCATACTCTCCTCCTAAGCAAGCGTCTCGCAATGAGTCCGCCGCTCGAAAATTGTTCTACAACCGCAGAGCGCCGATGCGAAATTGCACCGAACGAAGCTTTTGAGAACGTGACCGCATTGTAAAAGCTGGCTAGCCCGCCGTCAACCTCCCCTAACCTCTGCCGCCCGCTTTGCGGGCTGGAAATTCATTTCTCATCTGATCCGGGGGTGGCGCGCTGCGCGCTTACCCCCGGCTACTTTCCGTCACGGCTACGCCGTGAAGAGCAACTTCACTATCCAAGAGTTATGATTTTCGCTCGAGAGATTTGAGCGTGGTCTAGGCTGGCTGTAATTCTCTGACGTGAGAGAGGTCGTGTCTACTCACCGGACGAACTTGCGGAGCCAACAATGAAGCTACGGCGATCGTTTGACCGGTGAGAGTCATGAATTCAACTTCATAGCCTTCGCCGTTGTTGTGAATATGCACCACAGTCCCCACGTCTCCGGCGGTGAGCGCTTCGTCTGGCACGTCTTCAGTAAGCACTACGATGTCGTGTTCTTTGATCATTGCTCTGCCTCCAAAGGATAGGCCGTTATCAGCCGAGGCGCCATCTGTCCTTCGTCGATTTGCCACACGGTGCGGATGCGCGGCTGCCGGCCGTCAGGAGCTTTCAATTCGCCATCGATTTCATATCGCGGACCCCAGCGCGTCTGTCTCACGAGGCTGATTTCATGATGCTGTGCGTGTTCACGTAGCGCTTCGGCGAACACTTCCCACTCGCCCATTTGAAATCCAAATTCGAGAAAAAATCGTGCCTTGCTTGCGCCGTAGCGATGTCTCAGATTTAGAAGGTATTCATCGATCTTTTCGCGGTCAACGATGGCGATGTGTGCGTAGGGGAGACGCATGGGTGGAGTTTACCACCTGTGGTTTGAACGTGGCACGCGCATCTTGCGCATGTCTTCAAGTGCGGGACCCCCGTGCCACTCTCAAACTACACCACTACCTTCACTCATCCGGCCCTGCGGCTTTCGTGTGGATTGGTTTGTGTTCGTGTTGTTTCGTGGTTTGCTTTGCAGCTGAATCAACGAGCACCTAACCACGAAATCACACGAACGACGACTCACCAAAAGACACAAAAATTCAGCCGATGAGTCAGCATGCTATTGCCCTTGAACATCCAGGCCAAACTCATCGCGACGCACAATGCGCGATCATCTCCAGCTTATGGCTGAGGCTGTGTCTCTTGCGTCTTGTTACTTCCCGTCAGTCCGCGATTGATGAGCAGCTTTGCTTCGACGCGGCGATTCTGCGCTCGTCCCGCTGCGGTTGAATTGTCGGCGACGGCCTCGGCCTTTCCATAACCCATCGGTGTGATAAAGCGACGCGCCGGAATCTTGTGATTGACCGTCAAGTATTCAACTACGGCTTCCGCTCGATCACGGCTAAGGCGCATGTTCTTCGCTTCACCTCCGGTTGAATCGGTGTGACCTGAAACTTCGATCATATAACCCGAGGTGGCCAAAGCTTTCGCGGCAAAATCGTCGAGCTGTCGCCTGGATTCCGGAGAGAGGACCGCGCTATTTACGTTGAAGGTCACGGCCACGCTCTGCTGGGTATCGTATTCGTCGAGAGCCGATACGCGTTCATTAACTGCGGCGACCTGTTGTCGCGCCTCCTGGGCCACGGCATACAGCTCGTCCATCTGTCCGGCGATTTTTCGCTGGTTCTCTTCAACCGGAGTCACCCGCGTGTCCGAGGTGATCGCGGCGCGCATGTCTGACTCGTTGAATCTGATCTTGTCGGCGACGATTTCGCCTTGCGCATCACCACGCCCTTCCACTTCGACAATCAATCCGCGCAAGAGATCGGTGACGGGATATTTCTTGCCGCTGCTGAGAAAGCCGCCGTATGTTTTGACACTGGTGTTGTCGGAAATTCGAACCTGATAATCAGTCCGAGTACGGTCGCGGATGGTGAAAGTGTCGGCGTTACGCTCAATCACCACGCCCTGAAACTTCATTTTGGCGCCGCTGGGAACTGCCCTGAAATTTGGCGCGGGCCCTGTGGTCGTCTGGCTGTCTGTGACTTGTCCGTGAATCGCTCCGGCCCCCGCCACAAACAGAATTAAGCCGCAGGCGAAACTCAACGATCGATTTCTAATACTCATTATTTCTCTCCTTAATAGAATGTAGGAATGCCCAATGACACTCCGATTGGATTTGTCGGGACTGTTACGTTTTTTTGGGGAAATCATCGGGAGAGCAAACAGACTAACTCTACGAGGATGCGAGAATCATCACGAAAGACGGCCCATCTCGATTGCAGTTGTGTTGTAATTTCGGTTGCGATACGCGCGAGCGATATATCCAAGCCGATTCGATCGGGGCACTAGCTCGACGGTGGGGGAGGGCGTCACGCGAGTCGCTTGCTATTCGCGAACAAGATATTGAAAATGTAGTCGGAGGTAGCTTATGAAGTACCGCGTGTTGATCGAACAAGATGAAGATGGCGTGTTTGTCGCCTAAGTTCCCGCGTTGCCCGGCTGCATCTCTCAAGGTCAAACCAGAATGGAAGCCACTACGAACATCAAAGAAGCAATCGCGCTCTACCTTGAAAGTCTGGCCGCTCACAACGATCCGGTTCCACCACCTATAACGGAAGCCGCCTGACAAAGACTTCTGCCGCTTGCAAGATTCATTACCTTCCGCAATTCTGCGGTTTCCTCTATTGTGCGCCGCTAACATGGCGGCGCGAGCAGATTCATCGAAGCGTTCACCTCTTATTTCGATTGAGAAACTCGAGCGAGCGATCTATTTCATTCGCGGTGAAAAGGTGATGTTAAATCGCGACCTGGCGGAGCTTTATGGCGTCGAAACCAAAATGCTAAACCGTGCCGTAAAGCGGAATCTCAGGCGATTTCCGCTGGATTTCATGTTTCAGCTCTCGGCAGACGAAGCTTCCATTTTGAGGTACCAAATTGGCACCTCAAAGAAGGCCCGCGGCGGGCGGCGTTACCTTCCGTACGTTTTCACCGAACAGGGCGTGGCGATGCTCTCAATCGCGCTGAATAGTGAACGTGCCGTGTTGGTCAACATCGAGATCATGCGCGCGTTTGTGAAGCTGAGACAGACGCTCGCCACAAATTCCGAACTCTCTCGCCGTTTGGACGAGCTGGAGAGCAAGTATGATCGTCAGTTCAAGCTTGTATTCGACGCAATTCGACAACTGATGTCACCGCCTGTTACGCCTCGCAAACAAATCGGCTTTCGTTTGCGGTCAGCGAAGAAGTAGCCGCCCTGCCTAAGCGGGCTACTGCCCCGTTGAATGGAATCGCAGTGCGGTGCGCTCCCGTGCTTTCGCAGCTTCGATTTCGCGATCACGCGGCGGCGCGTTGGTGACCAGCGAATCGAGCAACTCGCTCGCTGCCTTCGTAACCTGCTCAACTGCAAGATTGAACGCAGGTTCGTTTGCTTTGGAAGGGTTGGTAAACCCGCTGAGCTTTCTCACAAACTGAATTGCTGACGCGCGAATCTCTTCTGCCGTCGCGGGCGGTTTGAAATTATGCAGAGTCTTGATGTTTCGACACATGTCTTTTTTCCTTATTCCTTGATGAAGCGTTATCAAGAAGATAATTGCTGGGGCGGACAAAATCCAGTCTCGGCGGTGCTCCGCAACGATGGATGACATTTCTTTTGGAGTGCGGTAACTAGTCGCCGCTTTTCCAAAGCGCTGACAAGTCAGCGCAGTCCAAATCTGTGATCTCTTAACTAATCAATCGACTCCGTTGTAAACTCTCAGCGCTCAAAAGCCCCCGGCGCAAATTGAAAATCATTCGGAGGTGTCGTCTTGATAAAGAAACTCATCTCAAATTCAACCCGGTCGCTACCACTCTCGGTACTGACTTGTCTCGCGCTGCTGGTCGTTCTGTTTTCAACCGCAAAGACAAAAGGTCAGGATCAGCCGACGATTCAAAAAGACTCGGTGCAGGTAACCGCTTTCACGCTCAGCTCTTACAAAAAAGATTTCAAAGTCTTTAGTTGGGTGCCTCAATTAAACCTGCGTGTCAATGGACCAATAGCCAGTGGCAGCCAGATTTATGCAGAGTTCACGGCGCCCGGCGCTGGCCCCTGGAAGTTTGATTGCAAGACAGAAGAGACCGGCGCCGGTCATTGGTGGCAGGTCGAGGGTTGCGGCGGTCGCGATGCGCTCGGCGAAGACAAAGGAACCACCTACACCGGCCCGGTTAGTTTTACAATCAAGATGAGAAATGAATTGATGGGCGGCGACGCGACGCTCTTCGCCGGCAAGTTCA
>DASWQK010000585.1:0-3481 GCA_036403735.1 Pyrinomonadaceae bacterium | reverse complement strand
ATCGTAGTCACATCGAACTCCAATCGTGGGAACGTCCTGATTCTCGTTGGCTATGCCGCACTCGGATTGGGAGTGTTGACCAAGGGCCCGATCGCAATCGTGTTAGTGGCGGCGCCCATCGGAACAGAGCTGTTCATCTCAAGAGATAGATCGAAAGTAAGAAAGCTCCGACCATGGCTCGGGTTGATTACCTTTCTAATCGTTGCCGCTCCGTATTTTGTCTTTGTTTATTTACGCCTGGGCGCGGAGCCGTTGCGATTTTTCTTTGTCGGCGAGAACGTTCAGCGATTCACCGGAGCAATCTACACCTGGTCACAAAGTCCGTTTTGGTATGAATTCGCGGCCTTTTTCGCCAATTTCGCGCCGTGGTCACTGTTGATTCCAATTGCTGTTTGGTTTGATTGGAAGCATCGCACGAGAACAGATCGAAGCACACGTATGCTGTACCTGTGGCTCGTTTGGACGATCGTGCTGTTTTCGATCTCCAACTTCAAACTTGATTACTATTTGTTGCCGGCAATGCCGGCCGCGGCATTGATCGTGGGACGAATGGTTATGAGGAGCGAGCGACGAATCAAGGTCGCTCTTATCACTTGTGCCGCGATCGCTGCGATGGTTTTTGCTTTGCAGATGACTTTAGGTCGACGGTTCGCGCGTTTCCTGCCGGCGCCACAACTTGTCGCAAGCGTTCCGGCTGGTCGCGTGTGGTTCACGTCAGCAGCGACAAGTGACTGGGCCAACGACATTGCTTTCAACTTGCCTCCGCCCCACACGGTCGAACGATTGAGCGACAGCGATAACGCGAAGCTCTCTGAGATTTTCAAAATGAATCGTAACGCCGTCGCGCTCATACGCGAGCGTGAGTACCAAAGTCTCGCGGCCAAGGACCCCGAGATAAAAATCCTCGCGACGGGCGACACGTACGGACATGGCGGCCTGAATCCAAACATGTTGCTGCATCCGCAACGTGAGACTTTGTTTGTGATTGGGCACGAGCGTTAATCTGAAAAAAGTCGCAGGGGCGTCCCGCTCATGGCCCACGCGCAAGATGCGCGTGCCACTCGCTTGACACTCTTTCTAATTAACAGTAATGCTAAATCAGTTCATCGAACAATAACTCAATCATGTCATCAATCAAGCAAGCAGTAATCATCAGCGCGGCGCGCACTCCGGTAGGAAAATTTCTGGGCGCACTGAAGAGTTTTAAGGCAACCGATCTGGGCGCGATCGTCGTGCGCGAAGCAGTCAAGCGCGCGGGCTGCAAGCCCGAAGATGTTGACGAAGTGATCATGGGATGCGTCATCCAGGCCGGGTTGGGCCAGAACCCCGCGCGCCAGGCGGCGCTCGGCGGCGGGCTTCCGAATACTGTGTCCGCAGTGACTGTGAATAAGGTCTGCGGTTCCGGCTTGAAAGCGATCATGATGGGGGCGCAGGGAATTGCGCTTGGCGACACCGAGATCGTCGTCGCCGGCGGCATGGAGTCGATGTCGAACGCGCCTTACCTCGTCCCCAAAGCGCGCGAAGGATATAGGCTGGGTCACGGTAAGATGCTCGACGCCATAATTCAGGATGGTTTGTGGTGTGCGTTTGACGATCAGCACATGGGCTGCACCGGCGAAGTGGTTGCGGAGCGCTTCCATGTTTCGCGCGCGGAGCAGGATGAATATGCGGTTAACTCTCATCGCAAAGCCGGCGCTGCGATCAACGCCGGTTACTTCAAAGATGAGATCGTTCCGGTAGAGATTCCGCAGAAGAAAGGCGCGCCCGTCATCTTCGACACCGATGAACCTGTGCGTGCAGATACTTCGGTCGAATCATTGGGGAAACTAAAACCGGCATTCAAGGAAGGCGGCACCGTCACCGCGGGAAACGCGCCCGGCGTCAACGACGGTGCTTCGGCTGTCGTCGTTACGTCCGATGAGCGGGCAAAAGCTTTGGGTGTTGAGCCCATGGCGAGAATCGTCGGGCAAGCGACCTCAGGCACCGAACCACAGCTGGTGATGATGGCGCCCGTTGAGGCAATAAAGAAGTTGCTAACCAAAACCGGCTGGTCTCTTAACGACGTCGATCTGATCGAACTCAATGAGGCATTCGCCGTTCAAGCAGTTGCAATCACTCGTGAACTTAATCTTGATCCGGAAAAAATTAACGTGAATGGCGGCGCCGTAGCGTTGGGCCATGCGATTGGACAATCAGGCTCGCGCATTCTCACGACGATGCTCTACGAACTGAAGCGCCGTGATGCGCATCGGGGAATTGCGGCGCTGTGTCTGGGTGGTGGTAATGCGGTGGCGATGGCGGTCGAGAGGTGAGCACTATTGACAGCTGATCAGCACAATAGGTATCTGGGTTTTGCGCATCTCGCGTATGCCGCGTTGCATTTGCTGATGGGTGTCTTGTTTGGCGTCATTATGATCGTGATGTTTAGCACGATTCCGCCGCAGCCCGGCCAGCCGCCGCCACCGCCGGCAATCTTGGTTGTGATGGCTTGCTTCTTCCTGGTGTTTACGGTCGGGTGGACCATTCCTTCGATGGTCGCGGCTTACGCGCTGCTGAAGAGAAAGAGGTGGGCGAAAACCGCCGGCATCGTCGCGGGGGTGTTTGCTGGCGCACAAATGCCGGTAGGCACGGCGGTATGCGTTTACACATTCTGGTTTCTATTTAGTGAGCCAGGACGCTCTCTTTACGATCGACCAACAAAGACGTTGCCGGGAGGGCGACCGGATTGGAATGGCGTGAATCAGCAGAGAAGTCCAGAGGGTGAATACGCTCCAACGGCATCGCCGCCACACTGGCGATAAACCGAAATGACCGCTGAAGAGCACAATAAGACGCTCAGCACGCTCTATCTTATTTATGGAGCGATTCACGGTCTGACGCTGCTCGGTCTTTTGGGGCTCGTGCTCATCTTCAAATTCGCGTCAGTTGCCGGCGAATTGATCTCACCGACGTGGATGATTGTTGGGGCAATCGTATTTGTGGTTCTGCTCTTTGCGGTTGGCCTGTTGCCGTTGCTCGTTGGGTTCGGATTCGCTAAGCGAAGACCATGGGTTAAACCTCTGAGCATCGCGGTCGCCATAATTTCATTGGTCAATATTCCAATTGGGACCGCGCTGGGAATTTACACGATCAAGTTTTTCCGGAGTGACGCAGGTGTGATTCTGTACGGCGGCCAGGCGCGCGTAGCTGGCGAGCACGATCTTCAGGAAGCCCTGGACCGCGCAAAGCCTTTGATGAATTTGGCTGAGCGATTGAAATAGTTTTTTGATGTTAGGAGTCCCGCCTTTAGGCGGCCGCCTGAAGGCGGAACTCCAAACAATAAGATCATGAGCGAAATCTTTGGCGTTGTTGGCGCAGGCACGATGGGCAACGGGATTGCCCAGGTCGCTGCGCGCGCGGGCTTTGAGGTTGTCATGCGCGACGTCGCGGATGATTTCCTGGCGCGCGGGGTGAGCGCGATCGACAAAAGTCTGCAGCGCGA
>DASWQK010000584.1:0-6770 GCA_036403735.1 Pyrinomonadaceae bacterium | reverse complement strand
CGTCCGGCTTCGTCGGTGACTGTGCGGGTTGCGTTCTGCGAAGCGGCATTTTGATTCGCGCGATTAGAGCATGCGAATAGAGACAGGGTCGCGATCGCGACGACAACAATTTGGAGTGCGGCGAAAGGCGCAGTGCGACGCCGCTTTGCCTGGTTTGGAGTTCCGCCTTCAGGCGGCGCCCAGCCGATGCCGCGTAAACGCGGAACTCCGAACATGATCTTAAAATTCAAAATCCCGTCACCTCTTCTGCCACGCGAAGCGACAGGCTGGCGACGGGATCATTTTCGGAAGAGCAGAAATTCCCACGCGACCTGAACACCTTTTCGCGGGCGTTCAAAAGCTGCTGCAACGTTCGGGCAGGTCTCCTGACTTTTGGCTTCGCTCTACATATCAGCGAAGTCATTCACAGTGGCGCGACCGCGCGGGATTCTCACCCGCTTCCCTATTCTCCCCGCTTTTATGCGGGGCACCTGAACGTATGTTAAAGAACTGCGGAACAATCGTTCCGTTTGAATGGGCGCACCTTATCATGCTGTTATTGTCGAAGTCAAAAACGGAGGTCACGCGTGTCGTGCTAATTTGCAGTTATGGGCTTAGTCATCTTAACAGTCATTAGTGCAATCTGCTGGTTCTTTGTCTTTAACAAATCCGTGCGCCACAAAATGCCGACGCCCTGGTGGGTAAAAGCAGTCGCCAAAACCAAAGACGATGAAAAGCTGATGACGCACACTTTGATATTAGTAATGGCTTTAGTATTCGGTTCGATCTTCACCTTCTTTGCCATCCTGGGCCTCGCCGGTTGGCTGTTACGACGATGAGCCGCCTGCTCAATAGATCCAGATCGGGCGTGAAGAATCAATCTCGTACGGAACCGCTTGCGCTAGCAAGCGGGTATTCTCTAGGGAGCTTCCCGGTCGCTGGCGCGACCGGTTCCGTACCGTATTCGTCTAGTCGACATTAGGCAAAGCTGTGATGAGTCAAAACGAATGCCCTGTCGCTTTGCCACAGGCGACATTGGTCAAGTAAGATTTCACTGCATTTCACGACACAACAGAATACTTTAATGATCAAAACCGTCGAATGGACCAAAGAAGGCATCTCGATGCTCGATCAGCGTCTGCTGCCTAACGAAGAGAAGTACGTGATGCTTCGTTCGTACGAAGAAGTCGCTGACGCAATCAAGAAGATGGTAGTACGCGGAGCGCCGGCTATCGGAGTCTCTGCCGCGATGGGGTTGGCCCTGGGCGCCAGCCAGTCGGTCGGAACTTCGGTCGCCGATCTTGAATTCGATTTTAACTTCATGTGCAAAGTGATGGCCGCCACGCGCCCCACCGCAGTCAATCTGTTCTGGGCCATCGAGCGGATGCGCGGAGTAATCACAAAAGCGAAATCCGAAAACATCCGCGACGAGGAAGAAATAAAGAAGCTCCTGACTGAAGAAGCTTTGTTGATTTACAACGAGGATATTGAAGCCAACCGCGCGATCGGACTGTTTGGCGGCGAATTGATTGCCGATAACTCGACAGTCCTGACCCATTGCAACGCCGGAGCCTTGGCCACGGCTGGTGATTACGGCACCGCGCTCGGCGTAATCCGCGGTGCAATCCACGCCGGCAAACGCGTCGCGGTGATTGCGGACGAGACGCGGCCCTTTCTGCAGGGCGCGCGTCTGACCGCCTGGGAATTAGCGAAGGACAACATTCCCGTCACGGTGATCACCGACAACATGGCTGGTCACGTGATGAAGCAGGGCAAAGTCGACTGTGTCGTGGTGGGCGCGGATCGCATTGCCGCGAACGGTGATACGGCGAACAAGATCGGAACGTACATGGTCGCCGTGCTGGCAAAGCAACACAACATTCCTTTTTATGTCGCGGCCCCTCTGTCAACCGTCGATCTAGCTACCGCCACTGGTGACGACATCCCCATCGAGGAGCGCGACGCGAAGGAAGTAACGCACGTCCGGAATCATCAAATGACGCCAGATGGTGTAGGTGTCCACAACTTTGCCTTCGACGTTACCCCCAACGAACTCATCGCCGCGATCATTACCGATCGCGGAGTCGCACGCCCCCCATACACTGAAAGCCTCCGAACTTTGGCCGCGGTCCGCTTGGCACACGCGCGATAAACGAGGAGGCGACGATCGCACCGACCATTAACCAACAAAATCTTTCGCTGTCGCCTGAACTGAAAAGCGCGGTCCAGGCGACGCTCCAGGATTGGGATGCGAACCGAAAAGTTGAGAAGCTTTGGGCCGGCGATCCATCCCTTTGGACCAATCAAGGCGAAGAAAAATGGCTTGGCTGGCTGAACATTGTCGACGAGCAGCAAAAGACTGAAAGACGATTCGCCAACTTCGCCGCGGAAGTAAAAGACACGGGCTTCACGCACGTGTTGCTGCTCGGCATGGGAGGCTCAAGCCTGTGCCCCGAAGTGCTGCGCAAATCTTTCGGCAGGATTGACGGCTTTCCTGAGTTGCACGTTCTGGATTCAACTGATCCGGCGCAGATCCGCGCGACTGAAAACCGGATCGATCTGGCTAAGACGTTGTTCTTCGTCTCAAGCAAGTCGGGGACGACGCTTGAACCAAATATCTTCAAACAATATTTTTATGCACGAGCAAAGGAAGTAGTGGGAGCTACTGAAGTAGGCAGTCGCTTCATCGCTATCACCGATCCGGGTTCGAAATTACGAGAAGAAGCCGCGCGGGAAAACTTCCGCAAGATATTCCTGGGCGTGCCTTCAGTTGGCGGACGTTATTCAGCGCTTTCTGATTTTGGTTTGGCGCCGGCCGCCGCGATGGGAATTGATGTAAACAGGTTTCTGGGCAGCGCGAGTGAAATGGTGAAGGCCTGCCGTGAGATATCAGCACAGAACAATCCGGGTGCGATTCTCGGCGCTGTGCTCGGCACGGCCCACAACAAAGGTCGCGACAAAATTACGGTCGTCGCCTCGCCGGCGATCTATGACGTCGGCGCGTGGCTCGAACAGTTGCTGGCTGAATCGACCGGCAAGAATGGGAAGGGTGTGATTCCAGTCGATCGCGAATCGCTCGGCTCACTCGATGTTTATGGCGATGATCGCGTGTTCGTCTATTTGCGTTTAGAGTCTGCACCGGATGTTCAGCAAGACGCGACATTTGCCGAACTCGAGCTCGCCGGACAACCAGTGATCTCGATTTCAATTGCGGACGTTTACAATCTCAGTCAGGAATTCTTCCGCTGGGAGATCGGCACGGCAGTCGCGGGATCGATTATCGGCATCAATCCCTTCGATCAACCGGACGTTGAGGCCAGCAAAGTCGCCACCCGAAAGCTCACCGATGAATATGAGCGGACGGGCTCGCTTCCTTCGGAATCTCCTTTTTTTGAAGCGGAAGGAATTAAGCTGTTTGCTGATTCCGCGAATGCCGCTGCGCTAAAAGTTGCCGCAAGCGAACAATCGTTAGACGGATATTTGAAAGCCCACCTGGAGCAATTGAAACCGCACGACTATTTCGCATTACTCGCGTACGTTGAGATGAACGAAGCGCATTCACGGTCGCTGCAAGCTGCGCGCGAAGCCGTAAGAGATGCAAAGCATGTCGCGACGTGCCTGGGCTTTGGCCCGCGCTTTCTTCATTCAACCGGCCAGGCTTACAAAGGCGGTCCAAACAGCGGGGTCTTTCTGCAAGTCACCTGCGACGACAGAGACGACTTGCCGGTGCCGGATCAGAAATACTCTTTCGGAATTGTAAAAGCCGCGCAGGCACGCGGCGATTTTGCAGTGCTCAACGAACGTGGGCGGCGTGCGTTGCGGGTGCATTTGGGAGCGGATGTTGACGACGGACTGCGCAGGTTGGGAAGTGCGATCAAAGCAGTACTTATCTAAACTTTGCGCCTTTGTCTATTAGTGGTGAATTATTTTCCGAGCCATTTTCACCACCAAGACACGAAGACACAAAGAATCAATAAGAGGAATCGAAAATGCAACTGGGAATGATTGGTCTCGGCCGGATGGGCGCCAACATGGTGCGACGTCTGATGCGCGGTGGTCACGAATGCGTCGTCTGGGACGTCAGCGCCGATAACGTGAAGGCACTCGCGGGTGAAGGCGCGACCGGCGCTGAGTCTCTCGACGATTTGCTCGCGAAGCTCAATCAACCGCGCGCGGTTTGGATCATGGTGCCGGCCGGCCAGGCGACTGAACAAACCGTCAACGATCTCGCCGCCCGCATGGATTCCGGCGACATCATCATCGATGGCGGCAACTCGTATTTTAAAGATGATGCGCGGCGGGCTGGTGAGCTTCGCGAAAAGAAGATCAACTATATGGACGTGGGCACGAGCGGCGGCGTGTGGGGACTCGAACGTGGCTACTGCATGATGATTGGCGGACCCGAAGAGACTGCGCGTCATCTCGATCCGATTTTCAAAACGCTGGCTCCGGGTCTCGGGAATATCACGCGCACGCCCGGCAGGGAAAAGATCGCGGGCACGGTCGAAGATGGATACCTCTACTGCGGCCCATCGGGCGCCGGTCACTTTGTGAAGATGGTCCACAACGGCATCGAGTATGGATTGATGCAGGCGTACGCCGAGGGCTTTGACATCTTTCGCAACGCGAATTCCGATCAACTCCCCGAAGACATTCGTTACGACCTTAACCTTGCCGACATCGCGGAGGTTTGGCGACGCGGCAGCGTGGTTTCCTCCTGGCTGCTGGATCTTACCGCGATGGCTTTGATCGAAGATCCTGAGCTAAAGAGCTACAGCGGTTTTGTTCAGGATTCAGGCGAAGGGCGCTGGACCATTCAGGCAGCACTCGAAGAAGCCGTGCCGGCCGAAGTCTTGAGCGCAGCCCTCTATACACGTTTTCGATCGAGACAGGAACACACGTTCGCAGAGAAAATTCTTTCGGCGATGCGTAAGAAATTTGGCGGGCACATCGAACCGCGTTGAACTGTTTAGAGGCGGGCTACCGCCCGCCAGTACCGTTGGCGATCCGAAGCAGGCGGGCGGTAGCCCGCCTCTAAACGACCAAAGGCAACGATGTCGGCATCGAACGCAAAACAGACAAGTTCGCACATGAGTCCGCCGGGTATTCTCGTAATCTTCGGCGCGGCCGGCGATCTCACGAAACGAAAACTAATTCCCGCGCTCTACAATCTGAGAAAAAACGATTTACTGCCTGACAACTTCGCGATCATTGGCGTAGCGCGCGCGGAGATAGATACGGCAGAGTTCCGCAGTCGCCTGCGCGACGACATGAAAGAATTTGCGACCGAAAAAGTCGAACCGGAAGTTTGGGATTGGGTCGAGCAGCGGCTCTCTTATCTTTCGGGAGACTTTGATGACGAGCAGACTTTCATGCACCTGAAAGACGCGCTCGAGAAACTCGATCGAGAACGTGACACCAGCGGAAACTACTGTTTCTATTTGGCTACCGCGCCTCAATACTTTGCTCCGGTGATCCAGAAACTGGGGGCGGCCGGCTTAACTAAAGAAGGAAAGGACCGCTGGCGACGAGTAATAATCGAAAAGCCTTTCGGCTCGAACCTCAAGTCTGCACAGAAACTGAATCGCGATATCAAACGAGTATTGAAGGAAGATCAGATTTATCGAATCGATCATTATCTCGGCAAAGAAACCGTGCAGAACATCCTGGTCTTTCGATTCGGCAACGGAATCTTTGAGCCTATCTGGAACCGGCGTTACATCGATTACGTGCAAATTACCGCCGCCGAGAAAGTGGGCGTCGAGCAGCGCGGCGGATATTACGAGCAGGCCGGCGCGCTCCGAGACATGGTGCCGAATCATTTGCTGCAGTTAGTGACCCTCACCGCGATGGAACCGCCCGTGTCCTTCAAACCGAACGCTGTCCGTGACGAGCAAACGAAGGTCCTTCACGCGATTCAATGTCCTTCGGCTGAAGAGGCCGTACGACGTACCATCCGCGGTCAGTATGATGGCGGAACGATCGATGGCGACGCTGTACCTGCCTACCGCAGTGAACCAAATGTCGCGCCGGATTCCAGCGTAGAGACTTTCGTCGCGCTCAAGATCCTGATCGACAACTGGCGCTGGAGCGATGTGCCTTTCTATCTGCGCACCGGAAAACGTCTTGGGGCTCGCGACACTGAGATCGCGATTAAGTTCAAGAGCGCTCCGTTTATACTTTTCCGCGACACCGAAGTTAATAAACTATCGGGCAACCGGCTCGTGCTTCACATTCAACCGGACGAAGGAATTTCTTTGAGCTTCGGGGCGAAAGTGCCCGGGCCAATTCTTAACATCGGCGCCGTCAACATGAATTTCGACTACGAAGATTATTTTGGCAACGTACCCAGCACCGGATACGAAAGGCTGTTGCACGATTGCATGATGGGCGACGCGACCCTGTTCCAGCGCGCCGATCAAGTTGAAGCCGGATGGGCAGTAGTAGCGCCGATTCAGGAAGCGTGGGCCAACAGTCCGCCGCTGGATTTTCCGAACTATGAAGCCGGAACGTGGGGGCCGAAAGAAGCTGATGAACTTTTAGCGAGAGATGGGCATTCGTGGGAGGAGACTCATGACATCAGAGGTCAGAACCGCCCGCGGTAGCAGGCGGTTTACGGTTGTTGGCGTCACGATCCTTTGCGTTCGCCGGGCCCGCCCGCTACCGCAGGCGGTTCTGACACCCGCTCATATCTTCGAGTGCGGTGAGCGCGGCGCCAGCCGGGCTTTTGATTGAAACGCTTCTCATCACGACCAACGCAATCCCAACAGACATGATGCAGTCGATTGTCA